>JAQBYJ010000115.1 GCA_027622555.1 Verrucomicrobiota bacterium | reverse complement strand
TGCGGCCTACATGAAAACGAAGCAGCTTTGCCGAAATGGCTGGCTGGCGGAGCAACTAAAAATGGGAGGTGAATCGTCTGTGGCTCGCTACGTATCAGAATTTCTACGTGGGAAACGCACCTCGGTTCAGCCCTACTTCGGTAAACTTACTGCAAAGGTATTGGATTGACCCTTTTAGATCTTTTTTTTAGATCTTTCGACCCTTTTAGATCTTTCTGCTGCGCATAACAGGAATTCTTTTCGCGCATTTTGGCGTTTTTCGTAGTTCATTAAAACTCTTTTCTCCAACAGTCCTGCAACTTCTTCAAAGGTTTCAAAACAAATATGATTCTGTACCCATTATTCTGTTAAGAGAAGAGACAGAATAATGAATCACAAAATCATAGTGTTGTTTTTGTGACTCACGACAAAATCGTGTATAAGGCTATGGCCTTATGCTGCGATCGTGCTGTGTGACTGTACTATGAAATCGGGGCGTCCTCCTACGCGCTAGGCTACGGCGCGACACGGTAAAGCCCCTCCTACAGTTTAGGAATTCCTCACTCCAACTTCCCGATTAATTTCTTAATGGGCTTGGTGAAGATGAGCAGGATGACTCCCGCTCCGGCCGCAGTTAAAACAATTTGCATAAAAAGACCCGGCATTTCATTCAACGACTCCGGGTTAAAGCGTCCGGCCAGAAGACCCGCCATCAGATTTCCCAGGGATGCCGCCAGAAACCATATACCCATCATTTGGCCCACGAATCGTTTCGGTGCTAGTTTAGTCACTGAGCTCAACCCTACGGGACTGAGACAAAGCTCTCCCATGGTGTGTAAGAGGTAGGTTAGAATGAGCCAATAGGGAGCCGCCTGATTGCCAGCCACAACTATCTTTGCCGCTGCCACCATGACGAGGAAACCCAAACCTAGAATCAATAAGCCCCAGGCAAACTTCCCGGGCATGGAAGGATCGAGTTTGTTCTTGGCCAGACGAACCCAAAGGGAGGCGAAAACAGGAGCCAGAACGACAATGTAAAATGGGTTTAGAGATTGAAACCATCCCGCCGGTATTTCAAATCCGAATAAATCGCGATCGGTGTGACGATCCGCAAACAGATTTAAAGAGGAGCCTGCCTGTTCAAAGCCCGACCAGAAAACGGCTGACGAAATAAACAAGACCAAGATAACGATGGTGTGATTGCGTTCTTTGGGAGTCAGTTTTCCAAAAGCAAAGACGTAGGCAAAGAAAGCAAACGCAAGTCCTACAATAAGGAAGGTGGTGTTCTGTGCCAACGCCAATGCATTGAATTTTACTGCACCCGTGATGCCGAGCAGTACGAGAATCGAAAGGAGCGCAAACCCACCGATGACCGGAAACCAGGCTTTATCCAATCCTTCAGTACCTGCTCCTTGTGGTTTCGAGGGGTGAAGTCCGGCCTCTCCTAGTCGATCCACCGATCGTTTATATTGGATAACTCCAAAAACCATTCCAACACCCGCCGCACCGAAGCCGGCATGCCAGTTAACCTGTTCTCCCAGATAGGAACAAATCAAGGGTCCTAAAAAAGCACCCATATTGATGCCCATGTAGAAGATGGTAAATCCTGCGTCTCGGCGGGCACCACCTTCAGGATACAACTGACCGACGATGGCGCTGATATTGGGTTTTAAAAATCCGGTACCGATAACCACCAGCACAAGACCGAGAAAGAAAGTTGGCGTGGATGGTACGGCCAAAGTGAAATGGCCTGCCGCAATGATCAGTCCGCCGACCCAGACAGAACGCTGAGCTCCGATCAAACGATCCGCGATCCAACCACCGGGCAATGCAGCCATGTATACAAAAGCCGCATACAATCCATAGATAGAGCTGGCCGTTTTGTCGTCGAGTCCCATACCACCGTTTTGCACGGCATCCACCATGAACAACACGAGCAAGGCTCGCATGCCATAGTAGCTGAAACGCTCCCACAGTTCGGTGAAAAATAAAGTGGAAAGCCCGGCGGGATGGCCAAACCAGGTGCGGTGCGAACTTGTTTCCTGCATAAATTTGTTTCTAAATTCCTAGTGATGGTTTGGTTTCATACAGTATAGAAGACAGCAAAAATCGCCAGCACCAAACGCGGAGAAGTCTAAGTATCCGGTACATAAAGAGGCCAGCTCTACTACAAGCTGGCCTCTTTCTATGAATAAACTATTTGGAATAGTTTAGAAACTGAAGGTGTTGCTCAGGAAGTACTGTTGCTCAACCGGAACGCGGATGATGGCAACCGATCCATCGGGATTGATGGTGACCGGAATATCATCCGAACCGCTGCTGCGGTAGAGATTCCGTGCATTGAACTGGATGGTCCAGTCGATCTTGTCTGTGAGTTTGGTGCGGTAGCGTAAGAACAGGTCACCATCGAGAGAATCCTCACCAAACCAGGGATTGGCCACATCCGGAATAATGGTTACTCCGTCCGCATCCAGGAGGTTGGGATAGCCGG
This sequence comes from Verrucomicrobiota bacterium, assembly GCA_027622555.1. NCBI lineage: Bacteria > Pseudomonadati > Verrucomicrobiota > Verrucomicrobiota bacterium. The sequence continues at coordinate 13,120 of JAQBYJ010000115.1, read as the reverse complement.
CGGCCACCTTGTCCTGGTAGCGGGCAGTTACACCGGCCTGCAGACCTTTCAGCATGCCTTCGGTGAAGTCGTAACGCACGGTGGCGTTCCAACGGTATTTCCGTTGTTCGGGATTCTGCGTTCCGTCGAGGGCTTTGGCCAGGCGTATGGGCCTCAACACCTGGTTCTCAAAGCGCTGGCCGATCTGGTCGGACTCCACCTGGAAGGGGGAAGCCCGCAGGTCCCAAAGGGCCCATCCTCCGTCCGAGGTTGGTATGGGACGCTGCAGGCGTTCCGCCTGTGCGAGGGCAATGTCCCAGGCGACCGGTGCGGTGTTGGACGTGACCGTTTCCTGTTTGGCCCAGTTGATGGACACGCTGATGTTGTTGGTGATCCGGCCCACGATATCGATTTCGCTACCGGTGGCCACGAAGTCCCGGGTGGAATTCAGCCCGCGGACGGGGTTACTATCATCGACCGCCTGGCCGTTCGCGTCGCGCACAATGCGGTGGTTTTTAATGGACTGCATCTCTGGAAGTACGGCGTCGGTAATGGCCGCGTAGTATTGCTCCCAGGTTGTGAATCCCATGAGGTCGGCGCCCGTTCCACTCTTGCGCTGGCGGTTGTCCGGAATGGTGTCCGGGGTAAGGGCCGCGTCGGTGTTGGGCTCGAAGAGCCGGTTGCCGTTCTCGTCGAAGCCGAGGAAACCGTTCGGGTACAAAGTGGTGGCGGTGTCGTTCTCGGCCGAGGTAATCCGGTCGAGGTAGAAACCAATACGGCCACTGATTGAACCCAATCCACCATTGAGGTTGGTCCGGTTGTTGGTGGCGGCGGTCTCGAATTTGTTGAACTTAATCGCCAGACGGCGTTCGAAAAGCTCAATGGTGAAGCCATACTCTTCGGTGACGCCTAAAATGTTGGGCAGTGGTTGGTTGAGGATGTTGTTGGAGATACCGGCCGGCACAAAACTCTCCGCTTCGTAGTAGTGGCCGTAGAGGTCCGCGCCGAAAGGCAGTTCGAAGAACATTTCCGGGAACTTGCCCACCACGCTCCAGGTGGTGGTTTCGTCCTTGTCAATGGTGGCCGGCTCGGGCTCGAGTTCCAGCAAGGCCATGTTGAAAGTTCCGTCCTCCTCGTTGATACCCGGCCGATCGATGCGCAGGGGAATCACTCCGGGTGCGTCCGGATCGCCGTAGGTGGTGGTTTCCTGAATGCGCTGCCACACGGTGTTTTCATCTTCGCGCCAGGCATACATGCCGACGATGTGGCCGTCGAAGAAGCGGCTTTGCAGGCTGTAGGCCTTGGACTCCAGATTGGACGCCGATGTGTTGCCACCGGAGATATTTTCGATGATGCGCCATGCGTCGGTAACATCTTTCTTCTGACCGTTGTCGAAGTACCAGATGCCATAGGTGTCACCCACTTCTGGAAAATCCGACTTTGCAATGTCCAGGTAGCCATCGAGGCGGACCTGGTCGGGGCTGGAAAATCCACGAACGTCGGGTCCCATGTAGATCTGGCTGTGCACGATGCGGCGGAAGTTGTCGCTCAGACCGTTGGAAATGTCCGGACTGCCGGGCCATTTGCCATTGTCGGACCACCAGGAACCTCTGCGGCCGACATTCCAGGACCAGTTGTCGCGGTCTTCGTAAAGGCCGGTCAGGGTGTGGCTGCCCAGGATCTTGCCCAGCTTTCCGTCGATGAGGTCGGAGAAATCCAGGTTTCCGTATAGGGTGAAGCGGAAGGTTTCCTGTTCATTCATGGATTCGTTATCCACGGTTCCGCCATAAAAAACAACCGGACGGCCCAGGCCTTCGTTGGCGTGGCGATCCGCGATACCATCGGAATTCGGGTCTCCCGAGGACAAATTTTGGGTGATATCGATATTGATGGTCTTGTCACCGCCACTATCGAACGGAGTGCGGGTAAAACGTTTTTCCGTCTGTTTGTCCCAGGCAATCTCAATACCGACACGGCCGTCAAACAACTCCTGTTCCAAGTAGAAGGTCTTGAGGTCAAAATCGCGGGTCACCTCATTGGTGGTCCCCAGGAAGTTCAGGTTATGGTAATCGAAGATCTCCCGGTTCTGGATGGAGGGTTGGCCAAAGCCGGCCCCTCCGGTGGGCGTGTTGGACCAGCGAACGTCCTGGGTGATGTTTTTCTTATTTCCATTGGCAAAGGTTACCCGGGGACGGAAACGTCCCATCACGCCCGAGATTCCAGTCAAGCCGGGATCACTCCATCCCGTGACCCCTGAGTTGTGATTGGCGTAATTGATGGCGGGGTAAAGGAAGTACGGCACGCGGGCGGTGGTGCTGTTTTGACCTCCAAATGTCGGGTCATTTCCCAGTGGATTGGCATTCTTGAAACGGTCTATGGTTGTTTTTGGAACAAACTGTCCTTCCAAGGCGGCAAACGCTTCCACTGTGCCTGTCCAGGTAGAGGGCACAGCCTCGACACCGGCGCTGATAGCGGCCAGCACTTGTTGTGTGGTGAGGGCCTGGTTGGAGATTTCATTCCAGCCCACGCCGGGAACGGACAGGATGCGGTTCACGTCCTCCTGGCTCCCCAGACCGTTCCACCATCCGGAAAATCCATCGGTGGGCGGAATAACGTCGGGGGCGTTCCGGTTGATTTCACCCGATTCGAAGTTTCCGCGGAAGGAGGTCTTGCCAAGAATGCTGGAACCTTCGTTTTTAAAGAGAACCGCATCCCAGGCGATGAAGAAGCGCTGGTCGGTTTCCTGAGACGGTTCCTGTTGCCACTTGGTCTTGTTATTCAGCATGGCCACGTTTACCGCCAGGCGGTCTTCGATGAGGGTCTTATTGACGCTCAAAGTCTCGCGGTGACCGCCGCGGTGGTCCACCCGTATGCCCAACTGCCCGAAATCGGATCCGATCTGGGCGCTGTTTGTGGTATTATCGATAACACCTCCGGGAGATCCGAGACCGAACAGAATGGAGTTGGGTCCGCGGTTTACCGTCACGCGGGTGGTGTTGTAAGCATCAAAGGGAATGTCGGTCTGAAAGTAGTTCCGGGTGGTGATGGCGCTGTCCAAACCGCGGACACGCTGGGCACGCTGTGGATTTTCTCGTGTTTCGGAAGTGCTGGTGCCACCATTGGAGTTGGCGAAGTTGCCGAGTGAACCGCCCACTTCGACGTTACCGATATTGGCGAGGAGCGACTCCCCACTCGTGGCGCCGACGTCTTCCAGGAATTCCTGGGTGACAATCGCAAGAGACGCACCGATATCCCGGATGCTGGATCGGACCCGGGAGCCGGCCAAAGTGGTGGTGGCCATGTAGCCGTCGTCTTCGCTGGCTTCGACCGAGAACGGACTGAGTTCGAAAACGTCTTCTTCATCGTCTTCTTGCGCCTGGATGGCGAGTGGCATTGCCACGGGTAATAGGATGGCGTACAGCCATAGCTTGGACAAGCGTAGTAGTTTATTCATAGTTAATGTTAGTTTGTATGGTTTACTTCAACCAGGGGATGGTTTGTTACAGAAGCAGTGTTTTAATATTTTCGCAGATCAATATTTTTTTTCTCGCAAACCATGACCTTTTGGGGTAACCCCATTACATGACCCCGATACGTCTTTTTTCGGCCGCCGAGCAAGTGGCGGCGCACCTTCAGGAAGCGATGCTGCGTGGCGACCTGAGCGGAGAGTTGCCGGGCATCCATCAGCTGGCGGCGAACCTCAATGTTAACCACAAAACCGTGGCAGCCGCCCTACGGAGATTGGAAAAAGTGGGGCTTTTAGTGGCCCAAGGAGCAGGCCGAAAGCGAAAGATCACGATACCGAATTCCCCGGCCAGTCCTTCGTTAAAGGTGGCGATTCTGCTCTACGAGCCATACAATGCCGAGTTAATCTACCTCGTCCAACTCACACACCTCCTGATAGAGGCAGGGCATACTCCTGTATTTCCCGACAAGACGCTGACTGAGCTGGGCATGGAGGTGAACCGTGTTGCGAGGCTGGTGAACCGCACTGAGGTCGATGCCTGGATAGTGGTGGCAGGCTCAACCGAAGTCCTGGAGTGGTTCGCTGGGGAGGCTGTGCCAACTTTCGCCTTATTCGGAAGCAGGCAGAACGTACCGATCGCAGGCACTGGCCCACAAAAATCGACGGCCATTGTCGCGGCGGTGCGGCGGCTAGTTGAGCTTGGGCACCACCGGCTCGTTCTGTTGACGCGAGAGGAGTATAAGAAGCCGCAGACAAAGTTACGCGAGCGTGTCTTTCTCGACGAGTTGGAAGCACAGGGCATCCACACAGGCCCCTTCAATCTGCCAGACTGGCAGGAAAACCTTGAAGGGTTTCACCAATGCCTCGCCTCGCTTTTCAAACACACCCCGCCAACCGGGCTATTGATCGACACCGCGCCACTCTTCATTGCCGCCCAGCAGCACCTCGCTCAGCGGGGCATCGTAGCGCCACAGCACGTCTCCCTCGTCTGCCTCGATCCCGACCCAACCTTCGTTTGGTGCGAACCCAAGATCGCCCACATCCGCTGGGATCCTAGCCCAATGGTGCGCCACATCGTGCGCTGGGTGAACAATGTGAGCCGAGGCAAGGATGACCGGCGTCAGACATTCACTAAGGCTGAGTTTATCGAAGGAGGCACGATAGGGCCGATGAGTGAAGCGCGATGACTGACGAATCACAGACTCGGCAGCTGACAATTTCAACTGGATGAAAGTCGCTCACATTAGAACCAACGTCCACAACTTCACCGACAAATTCGTGCCCGACCACCATAGGGACCTGGATCGATTTACGCGCCCATTCTATCCCATGCAATGGTAACAAAGCGAAATGACATGAATTCACTCCGCGTTCATTCGCCGTTCTATCGCCTTGGAGGTTGGCGTAATCGACAGACCACCTTTGGCGGTGCAACAATGTTCATGGGGAATTGCTTTTCCGACCTCGTCCATCGCGTAGATTACTTCATCGAGAGGAATCAGGTGCTTATAATCAGCCAACGCCATATTCGCGCAGGCCAGCGCATTGGACCCGGCCAACACGTTCTTTCCCAGGCAAGGAGCTTCAACGCGGTTGCCGACAGGATCGCAGATCATGCCAAAAGAGTTTTGTAACGCAACCGATGCCGCCGCGAGTTGCTGCTCCAGAGTGCCATTGGCAAGACCGACCATCGCCGCCGCAGACATGCCTGCGCCTGATCCACATTCCGCCATGCAGCCACCAAGCTCGGCCGCGAAGGTTGCATGGGTTGCGATAAACACTCCAATCAGTCCGGCTACGAGCAATGCGTGTATTTTTCCTTCTTCATCAATACCCATTGAATCCGCAACCGCCAACATCGACCCCGGCATCGCTCCACAGGAACCCGCAGTTGGAGCCGCGACAATCACACCCATCGACGACTTCACTTCGAGGATTGCAGAGATATAGGCAATGATCCGGTTCATCACATCTCCAGGAATCAGTCGGCCCTCTTCCTGACGCTTCACAAAGGTCACTGACTGACAGGGCAAAATACGGTCCGCATATTGAGTACCCGCCAAACCGGTCTTCACCGAGTCTTCCATCAAATGCAAAATGCCGCGTGCTTTCTCAATGACTTCTGCCGCGGAAATACCTCCACGAGTGCTCTCGTATTCAAGTGCCAATTCCCAGAGTGCCAGGTCTTTCCCTTCATTGAATGCTAGCATGGCTTCGACTGTCTGGAAAGGAACCGACAGATCTTTGCGGGACATAATCGGCAATACGGGTTTCAGGATCCTGAGATCACGAACAAGTGGATTGCTCCGGATAGCCGTGAGTACTTCTGCGGCGGGTTCCTGGACCATAGAAAAACGAAGCAACCCTGTTTCTCCTTCGCACAACTCACTGCTATCGTAAACAAGTGCAGCGCCCAAATCGTCATGAACCGATTTTAGATCAGCCCCTTCTTTCAAATAGACGAGCGTTTCGAAAAAATCGCCCCCCATTGCCACCGGCGCGCCGTCAATCTCCGTCACTTCGATCATGCCACCACCGGTTGAAATTGCCTGCATGGTATGCTGGTGACCATTTACTCCTTCGATGGACAACTTGTAATTATTCGGATGTGTTGCTCCGTAAGACAGGTAGCGAACTTCTATTTTCAACCCGGCAGACTCGGTATGCTTCGCATAGTCGGGAAGCCTTGGATCATCGGGTTCCCAACCCAGAAATCCACCGTAGAGTCCCATGTCCGTTCCTTGTGACTTGTGGGTGGTTACGAGTGATCCATTCGGATCATATTCGATTACTGCGCGCCGCAAATCGCCTTCAACCAGGTCGCGACAAAGACGGCCAATACGATTGGCCGCTGCGCTGTGAGAACTGGATGGTCCACGCATGACAGGACCGAGGACATCATTAAAAATACTGGGTATATGATTCGATTCACTCATTTTAGTGCGGGCGTTGGCTGGTTTGTCGTTTCTGACACTAAATCGTCATTTGGGAAAGATATTAAATGCGACGGGACGGTTAACCAAACCGCGTTACTACATACCGAAAACAGCTGGATCTGGCCGTGTTTCAATACCACGCCGAATAATCGCCAGTATCCGTTCTCTCTCCTCACCTTCAATAGGCAAACGTGGCGTACGGGTGAGCTCTGAACCGTAACCGCATTCGGCAACTGCCAGCTTAATATACTGAACCAGCTTGGGCAGCGTATCCAATTTCAACAGCGGCGTATACCAGCGATAGACATCCCGTGCTTCAGACCAGCGGTCCGCCTTCACCAGATCCCATATGAGGCGATTCTCCACGGGAAAGGCATTGACCAAACCGGACACCCATCCATCGATACCGAGAATCAGGCTTTCCAAAACAAGATCATCCACTCCCGCAAAAAGCTGATAACGGTCTCCACACAAATTTCTTAAATGAGTGATGCGTCGTGGATCTTCCGAGGATTCCTTGATCGTGGTGAAGTTTGGTTCGTCTGCCAACTCAACAAAAGTTTCCGGTTTTATATCCACACCATAGGAAACCGGGTTGTTATAAATCATAATGGGGAGGTCAGTCGCACTCGCAACGGCACGAAAGTGAGAAACGGTTTCGCGCTTATCGGTTTTATACACCATGGCCGGTAGAACCATGAGACCGTCGACTCCAGCCTCTTTGGCAGATTCAGCATAGCGACAAGCTTGGGCGGTTGTATATTCGGCGACACCGGAGAGAATCGGCACCCTACCCCGCACATGCTCCACCGTTGCCTGGAGCATTTCGATCTTCTCTTCTTTTTCCAATGAGCAGTTTTCCCCGACGGTGCCCAACATTACAAAACCGTGAACACCTGCAGCCAACATCACATCCAAATGCTTGAGAGTCGCCGCAATATCGAGCGAGCCATCCTGCTTAAATTGAGTGGTGGTGGCCGGGAATACACCGGTCCACTTCGTCTGTGCATGGCTGTCTTGATCTGTCATAAGTTACATCCTGTATATTAAATGGGGTGAAGGTTTGAAGGATGAGAGAATTTTTATTTTTGCACACAATGTCAAATTAAAGATTGAATAAGCGTGTATCAAAGGTTTGTCTTCATACTCCGATTCAATCATACCTGAATTCAAAGTCTACGTCCCAAACGCAAGCCAAGCAGATATGAATTTTAAATACCCTATCCCATCTTCAAGTATACTTCTCATTTCAATCATGTTGTTGACGCTCACCACTTACGGAAATAATTTTATGGCCCAATGGGAAGAGGTTCCAGAAGTGTTGGAAGACCCTTCACTCATAACTCTTCAAGAGGTGATCGATGAGAAAGCTATCCCCGTGGAAAAGGAAGCCCAAACCGCTTGGAGAACGGAAGGAGCCAGTTGCTTGATCCTGGAAGACTCCGAAACGATTGAAGACGGCAAGGATCTTTTCGATTGGAATCCTGAAACGGATGAAAAGACACTCCTACTGTCTGCAGACAAATTCATACCAGAAGGAAGCGACAAACCCCTAAAGCTGGAAAACCAGAGTAACCTCACCTGGTCCCCCGATGAGAAGAAGCTACTCATCTACACCAACACCAAGAAAGTCTGGCGGATAAATTCTCGAGGTGATTACTGGGTGCTGGATCTTGAGACCTTTAAACTCCAACAACTGGGTGCCCAATTCGAAGAAGCCACCCTCATGTTTGCCAAGTTTTCTCCGGACTCTAAACGTGTGGCATACGTCCAAGACAGGGATATCTACACAGAAGATTTGAAAAGAAGACGCATTAAAAAGCTCACAACCCGCAAGAATGACAATATCATCAACGGGACAAGTGATTGGGTGTATGAGGAAGAATTTCGCCTTCGCGACGGTTTCAATTGGAGCCCGGACGGAAAGTCCATCGCCTATGTGCAATTCGACACAGAAGGCGTCGGCACCTTTCACCTGACCAACTACCTGGCGGGCAAGTATCCGGAAGTGAATCCACTTCCCTACCCCAAGGTGGGCACGACCAATTCTTCCGTTCGAATAGGAGTTACCAGCTCGACTCGTGCTCACACCAAGTGGTTCGACGACCTCCCCGGTGATCCTCGAATGCATTACATTCCACGCTTTGCCTGGGCAGATAATTCCGAAGAGCTCGTTTTCCAACGTCTGAACCGTAACCAGAATCACAGCACACTTTGGATGGCGCATGTGAAGTCGGGGAAGCTGGATCCGTTCTTTGAAGAAAAGAGCGAAACCTGGATCGACGTCCACAATCACATGACCTGGTTTGACGAGGGACAGGCATTTCTATGGGAGAGTGAATCGGACGGATTCAGGCATTACTATCGCATCTCCCGGGATGGCAAAGAAAAGACGCTCATCACCAAGGGAGAGTATGACGTCATCGCTATGATCAAATTCGATGTCGACACCGGCTGGCTCTACTTCATTGCTTCGCCCGAAGATCCCGCACAGCGTTATTTGTTTCGCGAACACATCGACGGAACTACCCAGGCCGAACGACTTACCCCGAATGAATTGAGCGGCACGCACTCGTATCGACTTTCCGGAGACTCTACTCGAGCGTTCCACAGCTTTTCCAATGCGAACACACCTCCCCTCTACGACTTGGTCGAGCTGCCCGACCACCGTGTCATACATGCCGGCGAAAATAATGCCGAGGCACGGGTCAAAATGGAGGAACGGCATTTTCAGGAAACCGAGTTTTTCGATATCGAAATTGAGGACAGTGTAAAACTCCCGGCCTACATGATCAAACCCTACAATTTCGATTCTTCGAAAAAATATCCCGTACTATTCTATGTTTATGGAGAACCTGTAGGACAGACCGTTAAAGATGTTTGGCAGAAAAGCCTATGGTATCAGTATCTTGCTCAACGAGGTTACGTGATTATGTCGATCGACAACCGTGGCACCTCAACTCCCCTCGGCCGTGACTGGCGTCATCACCTGCATCACAACATTGGCATCTACTCCTCGGAGGATCAGTCGGCTGCCGTACGAAAGCTCCTCGAAACGCACCCGTATATCGACAAGGACCGCATTGCGATCACCGGGTTCAGCGGTGGAGGATCCATGAGTCTGAATCTTCTGTTCCGCTACCCCGATCTCTATAGTCTGGCCATGGCTGGTGGTTTCATCAGCGACCAACTGCTTTATGACACCGTTTATCAGGAACGCTACATGGGCCTGCCCGATGATAATCCGGATGGATTTAAAAACGGATCTCCCATCACTCATGCAGAAAACCTAAAAGGAAACCTCCTTATCTTTCACGGCACTCAGGACGACAACTGCCACTACCAGAATTTTGAAAACCTGGTCAACGAGCTGATCCGTCTCAACAAACAATTCACTGCGGTCCCCTACACAGGTGGAACCCACTCCATCAAGTCAGCCGGCGATGGCCAAGGTGACGCCCACAACCTCAAGACCAAGACCTGGTATCTCATGAATCACATAGCGCCGGGGCCGTTGTCCCGGTAGAAATGATACTGAATTCGATGAAAACAGTCGTAGAAACAACCCATTTATCCTGACAATTTATAATCGCTGAAACGGCACTGCGGGGACCCTGTAACCCTACCATTAATCATTGACGAGGTAGGGTAAAAGCACCCCTGCTTTGCCGCCCAATCATTCAATCAATGACTCTCGCTATTTGGATAGCCCTGATATTTTTAGCCATATTTTTCATCACGGTACTCACGCGGGACTTTTTGCGTCATAAAAATAATCTCGAACCTGTGAGCTGGTTAAAAACCTCCATTATTGGGTTTGTAGTTAACTTTTTTGATGTGCTGGGGATAGGAGCATTCGCACCCCAGACAGCCGCACTTAAGTTCACCAGGCAAACAGAAGATCGTGTTCTGCCCGGCACTTTAAATGTGGCCAATACAGTGCCGGTGTTAATCCAGGCGATTATTTTTATCAAAATCGTTGAAGTTGAACCGATCACCTTATTGACCATGCTGCTATCCGCGATGGCGGGTGCGGTTTTAGGTGCGGGGATTGTTTCCAAACTTCCAGTTAGAACGATTCAGCTGGTCATGGGGATTGCCTTGCTCGTCACAGCTTTCTTTATGCTTTCCGGTCAAATGCAATGGATCCAAGGCGGAGGAGAAGCCATAGGCCTGACCGGAACGAAATTGATTATAGCCATTGTAGCCAATTTTATTCTCGGAGCTTTTATGACGGTCGGCATTGGACTCTATGCTCCGTGTATGGCTCTGGTTTATGCGTTGGGCATGTCACCCCTGGTAGCGTTTCCTATTATGATGGGGTCTTGCGCCTTTTTAATGCCCCCGGCGTCAGCCAGGTTCATTAAGGAAGGAGCCTACAACCGGAAGGCGTCGGTCGCGATGGCTATTCCGGGTGCAGTAGCGGTACTGATAGCCGCATTAATTATAAAGTCACTACCACTGGATACTCTGAGATGGGTGGTGATTGTAGTAATTATTTATACCTCTTTTGTTATGTTTCAGTCCGCAAGGACCTCTTTGCAAAAAGAGCGACTTGATTTGAGGTAGGACTAAACCGGAACCCTTACCGTGGACCAGAGGACAAGTTTGCCAGTAAATACCGTATCATATGCATACGCAAGTGCACGGCTGTACCCACCCCCTCCCGGATACCATGGTCACGTCCCGGATAGTTCATGTAATCAAACGGTTTGCCCAATTCGATGAGTCGATCCACCAAACCCTCCATAATCTCGAGATGTGTATTTGTCTCACCGGTTCCATGAATGATTAGCAGGTCGCCTTTCAGACCTTCGGCAAAATTGATAGGAGCGGCCTGCTGGTAACCCTCGGCATTCACTTCGCGAGTTCGCATATAAATCTCCTGGAACCACGCATTGTAAAGGTGAGGTTGCGGTTTGGCCGCTACAGCAATACCGAGGTTATAAACATCCGGTTTCCGGAACATGGCGTTCAGGGTATTCGAGCCACCACCACTCCACCCCCAGATGCCCACGCGGGATAAGTCGACGTAGGGCCGGGTACGCCCCAGTTCCTTTAGCCCCGCTGCCTGCTCCTCGGTGGAGAGTGGACCAAGCTTGCCAAATATTGCTCGCCGCCAAGCAGCTCCCTTCGGTGCCGGAGTTCCACGATTATCGATGGACACCACAAGATAAGCGAGGTCAGCAATTATGCGATGATAGTCGGCATGGACTCGTCCCCACACATCCAATACCGTCTGTGCGTGCGGTTCTCCATAAACATAGACAAATACAGGGTATTTTTTAGACGGATCAAAATCAGAAGGTTTGATCATCCCCGCATCCATCACAACGCCGCCACCAATGTCTAGTTGAATGAACTCCGTTGGATTCGAGACCAGCGCCTCCATTTTTTCATGCAACTCTTTATTGTCCTCCAGCACACGCACCACTCGATACTCCGGAAACTCAACCAGTTCGGTCACTGGAGGTGAATCGAAGGTTGAATACGTATGAAACGCCCACCGGGCATCGTGGGAGAAATCGTAGTCATGGGTACCGGGCTGGTTCATGGGAGTTACGCGTTCGGGCTTCCCGATCCCGTCCAGACGCACGCGATAAAGATACTTTTGCGTTCCATTGTCAGGGGACGCATTGTAATAAAACCAAGCTCCCGCTTCGTCTACCTTAACACGTTCAATGATATCGCTGGAACCGGGTGTTAGCAGAGCCAACTCTTTTCCCTCGCGAGAGTAGACGTAGGCATGCCGCCAACCATCCTTTTCGCTGAGTACGATGAATGCGCGACCGTCACGTATCCACTCCAGTCCGGCATTCTTGCCTATGCTTGCAATAGCCCAAGCGGAATTAGTTTCGCTATAGATACTTGTAATTTCACCCGTGCGGACGTCTGCTAAGAGAAACTCGCGTTTGTCCCGGAATCGACTAAACTTTTCCACAAGCAATTCATCGGAATTCTCAGCCCAACTGACCTGTCCCAGGTAGAATCCTTCCTCAGGTTCAGGAATAGAAAGCCAGCGTGTTTCACTGCCGTCTGCGTCAACAACGCCAACGCGCAATGAGGCGATCGTTTCGCCTACCCGGGCAAAACGCGTCTCCCGGACTTCCGGATAGGAGGGATCGCCTGGTTCAAGCATCGACCGTAACCTGACGCGGGAAAAGTCTGATTGCACAAAGGCGATGCGATTACCATCTGGGCTCCAAACAGCTCTTCCATTCCTGATTGAATCGTCATCCGCATTCTTTATCAAAGAAATGATTTCACCCGTATTGAGGTGGCGCACTTGCAAGCCGCCCGACTCGGATTCGAGAATCCGCGTTCCGTCAGGAGATAAGTTATTAAACTGATCTTCCTCTTCAGAAGATTTCTCAAGAACCGTTCGTTCTCCGCTGGCGGCATTATAACGCACTTTCACTCTCTCATTCGCCCCGGTAATTGATTCCGAAACGGTGTAACCCGAACTGTCAGGAAGCCACTTCGCGTTAAACGCGTTGGCGCGGAACTCATCCTCTTCGTAAATACCCCGCAAACGAATCTCCGCCTGCTTAAGAAGAGACTCATGGGAATTTTGACCAAAAATCTCAATTAAGCAAATTGCGTCAAAGAAACAGATGCACGCGAAGCATATAACAGTATTTTTCTTTCTCATTCTATTCATACGATATTGGGTGCAGGACAAATTCTTTCCGTATCGCTGAAACCCTTTATTTTGGGCTTGAAAGTGTCTAGCTACTCG
>JAQBYJ010000114.1 GCA_027622555.1 Verrucomicrobiota bacterium | reverse complement strand
GTCTCCAGCGTGTCCACTTCAATGGAAAGCTGCGCTTTGTTTGGGTAGGCAACCATTCCAGCTGCTGTTACGTTTCCTCCTGGTCCAGACAGTTTCATGGAGTCGAAGCTTACCGCTGTAGGTTTTCCAGGTACAATAGTTACCGTGGTTGAATCCGTTAGCTGAGCTAATGGCTGTCCGTTTGTTGCCAATTGTAAGGCATTGATCTGCCACTGCATTTGTTCACTGGAAAGCGTGCCGCTTCCATCCAGTTTTATTTCGGCCGCTTCAGCGGAAGCTGCTATTTCGACCTGCTCCAGATTCATCATTTGACCTTTCCAGGTGAGATTCGTGGAGAACGGGTTCAGGGCATCCATTTCAATCGTATCGATAGTGAGCGAACCGTCATGATTGATGGCATTATAGGGACCGGAAGCAGAGGTATTGAAAGAGATGTTATCAAGTAGCAGATCCTCGGGTAAATATTCAGCGACGGTTTTTTGCATGATTTGGCCGCTCAGAGACGCTTGAGTTACCTGCCGTGCTACAAGGTCAATCAATCCGGAGAGGTCGAGAGTGGTGCCGCTGGTCAATCGTGCGGTTATTGCTTCAATTCGCAGGTTCGGCCAAGCGAGTTCCGCCTGGATATTCAAATCTTCAAATTCATGGGTCTTTATTTTTACTGCCTTACCCTGCAGTGTGAATTCACCGGAGGGTTTTCCTTCGCTGGTTGTTACGTTTAAGAATCCCGTTAGCTGACCTTGTAGTTCCTCTCGATTGAGCATCCCGAGATCCAGATCGATGTCGAAGTTCAGTTCCCCCGCCATTTGCATTTCTTTAAGCCTGTATTCCACCGGATCGGTCATGCTGGCGCTGATCCCGGGAGCCTCGAGGGAAAAACGGGATACGGTGAGCGATTCTGCATCGCCTCCGATCTGAGACTTAAAATCCACCGGTGGCACGAGGGAGTCGCTCGTTTGTGTGGGAGGAGACAGGTGCCCATCCAGACTGTTATCAATAACCCCCTCCTTCCATCCTCCTAGAAGATTGAAACTCAATTGTGGATAGGGTGAATCGACTCCCAGGGATTGGAGATCAAGCTCCCAGTTCTCCAGGTTCCAGGTTGCCGATTCCGGTAACCAGGTGGATGGCCCGAAGGTAGATTCCAGTAAGGCGGTGTTTTCACGAAACAGGATGATGGCACTAATGACCCAATCCCGGTTGTTCTCGACCAGACTGGTCTTGATTTCGAAATCAGCATTCGGGACTACAAACTCCAGGCTTGGTCCTTCGGATGGCAGGGTGACCAATGTCTTAAACGGGTGTTGTGGGAAACCATTTAGCTTGCCTTGGAAGTTGAGGGAGCGGTTTTTCCAACGCAGGTCGGACAACTCCAAAATCCTGGTATCTTGCGTAATGGTTGCGTGTTCTATCGTGGCTTGAGGCAGCCAGGTATCGGTCAATTGTAAAAGACCCTCCAAAAGCTTGAGGGCATCCGGCAGATTTTTTGGAAGTGAGGAGGATTCAGGTGAGTTATCTTCCGTTGCGTCGTTTGGGAACAGGATAACTTCGAGGTGTTTGATTTGTAGAAAATCTTCCTGACTGTCTTTTCTCGATTTTGAATACCAATTTAAAGGTGTGAGCCCGTGTAGCTCATCAATAAAGACGTTTGCTTGAGGAAGCGTTACCGAAACACCTTCCAGGCGGAAGTGGCCATAGCCTTCCATCTTATACGAATCAAATTGGGCCAGATCCTCTGGAGCAAAGGTCCGAATGGCCAAGCCCAACCACAGGGGCAAACTTAGCACGAGCAATCCCACCAATCCCAATAACCCCAGAAAAAGGAGTAGGATGGATTTTAACGAGAAAACTCGCTTAGTGGATGGTAGTTTGGTGCCCATAAAGTTGGTGGAAGGGGTTGGTGCGGGAGATCCTCCTAAAAAGCTTAGTCAACTCAAATGAAAAATAGTTCTAAGAGGATTTGGCCTTATTTGGGTTTGCACACGTATGAGGGTGTGCTCATTACATTTCTCATCCATTACCTCCTATGATACTTCAAGCCCTGGCCAAACGAGCCCAAGACCAAAACCCCATTCGAGTCGGTATTATCGGTGCCGGAAAATTTGGTGCGGCCTTGGTTACACAGATTTCGCAAATGAAAGGCATGGTGGTTTCCCTCCTCGCCGATATCGAACTCGACCACGCATTTCGTAGCTTTTTAAGCAATAATTACGTAAAAAGTGATTTATTGAGTGTATGCACCCAGGATGGCGTCGAAGACGCTATTCGACAAAATCGACCCGCTGTTACCCAGGATGGTCTGTTGGTCTGTCAGAGTCCGTCGATTGATGTGGTTGTCGACACCACTGGCTCGCCTGAGGCAGGAGCGATCTTTGGAGTGGAGGCTTTGAGTAACCGAAAACACCTGGTGATGGTGAATGTGGAGGCCGACGTCTGTATCGGACCCTACTTGCGCAGATTGGCAGACGAACAAGGGGTGGTCTATACCCAAGTGGATGGAGATCAGCCCGGGTGCACTATGAATTTGGTTAATTGGGCCCGTACGCTAGGGTTTGAGATCGTAGCTGCCGGTCGGGGAACAGTTTATTACGAAGATGATTTTGAAGGAACGCCTGACTCGGTGCCGGAGAGGTTTGGGTTCACCGAAGAAATGATCGAGCGACGCCACATAAATCTCCATATGTTCAATTCGTTTCGGGATGGGACCAAGGCGCAAACCGAAATGGTGGCCTTGGCAAACGCGGCCGGTCTGGTCCCGGATATTCGTGGTATGCATGAGCCGGGGGTGAATCTGGCGGATATACCGCGGCAATTCAGTTTGAAGTCGGAAGGTGGAATCCTAAGCCAACAGGGCGTCGTCGAGCTGGCCAATAGTGTGGCTGCGGATGGCAAGACGAGGTTGCCGGATGCCTTGGGAATGGGTGTGTTTGCAGTCATCCGAACGGAACACTCGTTTATCTCGGAAGATTTGAAACTCTATTTTCTGCACGAAGGAGGAAACGGGAAAAACTTTCTCCTTCAACGACCTTATCATTTGGTGGCGGTTGAGGCACCTATATCTATTGCGCAGGCGGTTTTGTTCGGAGCTGCGACCGGGTCAACACTTCCACGGCCGACCGCTGAATTAATCACAGTGGCCAAACGCGATTTGAATGCGGGTGAAACCTTGGATGGAAGTGGTGGATATACCGTCAATGGACTCTGTGAAAGATCTGAAGTCGCCCACAAGGAAAACCTGCTTCCACTTGCGTTTGCCAGGGAGGTAACTCTCAATAGAGCAGTGAGTAAGGGAAATCCAATTACCTGGGATATGGTTGATGATTTAAAGGAGTCTAAACTTCTTGAGTTAAGAAGGAAACAGGATGCGATGCTCTGGACATAAAACACTCCTATGAAAACCAAAGCTGCTATCGTTTATAATTTTAATGAGCCCGTTGTGGTTGAAGAGATCGAACTACGGCCACCTCAGGAAAGCGAACTGCTCATCAAGATAGCCGCTAGCGGGATATGCCATAGCGATTACTCCGTGATGAAGGGGACTATTGCGCATGACCTGCCTGAAGTCCTCGGTCACGAAGGGGCCGGAACGGTGGTCGAGGTCGGACCTGGTGTGGAAGGCTACAAGGTCGGTGATCGGGTGATGCTTCCCTTTGTTTCATCCTGTGGAAAGTGCAATCGCTGCGTCTCTGGTCACCCCACTTTATGCGAGGTGCATTTTAGCGGGAAGCGAGGGACTCTTATCGACGGAACCTGCCGTTTTCACAAAGGCGATCAGGACATCTATCAATTTTCCCGACTTGGAACACTCTCAGAGTACACGGTAGCACATACGAATTCCGTTCTTCCCTTACCAGATGGCTATACTTTTGAGCATGCGGCTCTGCTTGGTTGCGGAGTTACAACCGGGTTTGGCGCAGTTACTCGAACAGCAAAAGTCCCGTCCGGATCGACGGTGGCCGTGGTCGGTTGTGGCGGTGTTGGTTTAAATGTGATCCAGGGAGCAAAGCATGCCGGTGCGTCCAAAATAATTGCGGTGGATCAAGTGCCATCCAAGTTGGAGGAAGCGAAACGGTTCGGAGCAACCCATTCTGTTAATTCAAAAGATACGGATGCGATTGAGGAAGTTAAGAAGCTTACCAATGGAAAGGGGGTTGATTTCTCTTTCGAGGCGATTGGACTGCCGGCAACGATCGAAATGGCCTACAACATGTTGGGGGTAGGCGGTAACGCGGTCATTATTGGAATTACCGGAGCAAAAGCTACGATCACTATTCCTGCCGTGTTTATTCCTGTGTGGGAACGGAAGATCACCGGTTCATTTTTTGGGTCCTGCCTCCCTGGCGAAGATATGCCCTACCTCCTGGATTTGTATCGCCAGAAAAAGCTGATGCTCGACGAGCTGGTTTCTCAATACTACGAACTGGAGGGCATCAACCAGGCCTTTACCGATATGGAGAAAGGTGAAAATATTCGTGGCATGGTGCTGTTTGAGAAATGAGACAAATCAAAATCCTACGCTTTCACTTACTTTATCTTCTACTTTTTTATTTCGCCTCACGCCAACACCGATTGCGATTTACACCTTTCCGAGATTGACCGACGTGATGATTCGATTTGATCTTTATACTAAACCAAACCCAGAGTTCCTTTATGAGTAAGAAATTGTTAATTGTAACCGGTGACGGTGGTGAAAGCTATGAAGTGCTCTATGCGCTTCACCGATTCCAGGAAGCCAATTGGGAGGTCGACATTGTTGCACCCAGTAAACGCAGTCTCAATCTTGTGATGCATGACTTTAAGCCGGGTTGGGATACCTATTTCGAAGGGCCTGGGTACAGTGTAGAATCCAATATCACTTTCTTTCAAGTGGTTGTGGACGATTATGAGTCTGTCTTGTTGATTGGTGGACGTGCGCCTGAGTATTTGAGAAATGATCCTGTGGTGGTTGGCATGGTGAAAGAATTTCATGCCAAAGGGAAATGGATATATAGCATATGTCATGGTATCCAGATATTGGCGACTGCCGGTCTTTGTCAGGACAGGAACATAACCTGCTATGAACATTGTCGTTATGACGCTGAGTCCAAAGGAGGAACCTGGATTCCCGAAGAGGCCTGTATCGATGGCAAGATTATTTGCGGACAAACCTGGCTCTCACACCCTCAGTTTTACCGTTTAATTTTTGAAAACCTTGAATGAGAAAGCTCGTAGATTGGCAGGGAGGAGAACCACTTCTGGTTGAAGACGAAGGAACCGGAAATGGAGTGATTTGCCTGCATGGTCTCGGTGGCGGAAGCTATTTTTTTGCTGGACTTGGCAAAGCTATCAGAAATTCAAGACGAGTGGTATCATTCGATATGCCCGGTACCGGGTTCAATGAAGCGTGTGTTGAAACGTTTTCAATGGATGCCTGCGTGAATGCGACCGTGGAATTGATTGATCAAATGAGCCCGGATTCTGTTACGCTTCTCGGTCATTCGATGGGGACTATTGTTGCGCTGAAGGCCTACGCCAAACGTCCCGAAAAAGTTCAGGGTCTCATTTTTCTTGGCGGTTTGCCTGAACCAGTGCCAGCGATCCGGGAAAAATTGGTCGAGCGGATTGAAAAAATTACCACGGTTGGAATGAGGGGAATTGGTGAAGAAGCGATGACTGGTATATTTGCTGCCAATACACTTTCGCAAAAAGGGGAGCTTGTTGGAAGTTATCAGCGTTTGCTGGAGTTAAATTCAGAAACCAGTTACATCGAATCGATCCGTGGGCTTGTTGATGCTTCCGCTTCTGACCTTGTCGCAACGGTCGCGGTGCCGTGTCTCGCCATTACAGGTGAGGAGGATCGATATGCTTCACCCTACGACGTTGAACGTTTTCTGGAATCCATTCCATCTGAAACGAACCTGGAGGTATTCGGGGAATGTGGGCATATGATTTTTTATGAAGCACCGGAAGGACTATATGATCGGGTATCAAATTTCCTCCAGGCGATGGATAGTGATTGGGATTATACCTACTGACTCAAACTGTTATAATCCTGGCTGTATGAGGTATTAATAATGGCTCAAGTAACTGAAGATTTTCTGCGGAGTTTGCGGAGTGTTCGCGGTGAATTTGAAAACACGAAAGGTGGAAAGATAGGTAATCGTATTTTGGCTCATATCTTTTCGACTCTGTTTCCTGTTTTCTTTCTGGGCTTCTTTGTATTCTGGGCGGAGCTTGGGTGCCCTTTGTCGGGTGATCAGTGGCTCCTGTTGGTTGGTGCACTCGCTTCCTTTGTTGTGGGCATTTTGGTTCATCGTACAATTAATAGCCGATATGTGTTCAATGAAGAAGGTGTCGAGGAATGGAGAGGAAGTGGAACACTTAAGCAGGCGATTGCCTGGTCAGACCTTAATCATGTCGACTATCGCGAAAGTCGAGGAATCAAAAGCTTCACCTTGAAATCAAACAAAGCTTCAATGCATCTGGAGTTTTACAAAGGACTCAGCGAGGCGTTGGCCCGGATTGAAAACAACGAAAACTAAACCGCCACCTCAGTCTTTCGGCATGTTTTGATTCTGCCAGTCTTTACCGAAGGCCTGTTCCAGGTTTTCAGCCACAACAGTTGGATTGTAAACCACATCCTCCCCGTTGATGATGCGGCCATCCTTGAGGTGATAGAGATTTCCCTGAGTAGGACCGATTTGTTCCGGAAAGCGTTGTTCGAGATCAGCGGTGGTTTCGAGTCGCTCTTTTTCGGCAGCTTCGAAGTCGATGCTTTCGGCCACATATGCACGAAGCTTTAAAAGCATCTTATTGCTTTCTTCATCTTCGATCTTCCTTGAAAGATCCGTCTGTTCCAAAGGATCTTCTTTCAGGTTGAATAAAAATTCGGAGCCGCTTCGAAAGCCAACGTATTTAAAATCGCCGTACCGAACCATGCGGTATTCAGAGCCTTTTCCCCAACGGGGAATTAGATTGTCGCTTACGACCGGCTTTGCTTCCGGTTCCTGTCCCCTGGAAACCTGGATGCTTAAATCTCTTCCCTCAGCCTGTGAAAAATCGGCACCGGCGATGGAGCACAAAGTAGGGTAGAGGTCGATCAGCTCGACGGGTGTTTCCAGTTGGCTCGGAGTGAGTTCCCCAGACCTGTGTTCGGGTAGTGAAATTATCATGGGTACGCGTGTACTGGCTTCATGAAAGGTGTGTTTCCACCAACTGCCGTGTTCTCCAGCCATTTCTCCATGGTCGGATGCGTATACGATGACGGTGTTTTCCAAATCTCCGGAAAGTTCCAGCCGCTTTAGCAGATCGCCGATAATTTCGTCCTGGTAACTGACGCAGGCAAAATATCCCGCCCGCATTTTTTGTTGATCCTCGTAGGACAGGTCATCGACTCGGAAGCCCTGGCGCATGGATTTGTTTACCGGATGATTGTAAGTGTCTCCGGCTGCAGGTGCTTTCGGCTTGCTTACCTTGTCCACCGGATAGCGGTCGGTCCAGCGTTTGGGTGCTGTAAGCGGAAAATGGGGACGGCTGAACGAGGCCAGAGTGAACCATGGTTTATCAGGATGTTCATGACGGTGCTCTCGAATCCAGGCGATGGTTTCCTGTGCTGTGATTTGCTCCTGAAGTGCGCTCTCTGGATACTCAAGTTTGCCGGCCGCGTCGTATCGCCAAGTGAATTTATCTCCGTCATACCAGTCGGGTGGCTCCTGGCCCTGGTGGCCTGTGCCTCCTGTGAGGTCTCCATAAGGGCGATGCTGAAAACCTACAAATTGGCGACTACCTCCCAGATGCATTTTCCCGACCAGGCATGTTTCATACCCCGCTCCTCGCAAAGCAGCTGGCAGAGTAACCAGGTCGGGGTTCATAGTGGAATCGTTATCCCACGCACCAGCTCCTCTCGCGTGTTTCCCGCTAAGAAGGCACAGTCGGGAAGGGGTGCACAACGCCATTTGGCAATAGGTGTTATTAAACTTGGCCGATTGCTTTTTCAAGGCGTCAAGATGCGGCGTTTCAACGGTCTCTCCACCTTCCTCTTTACTCAGGTGAGAGAAAAAGCGGAAGCTATGCTCATCGGTGAGCAAGAAGAGAATATTGGGCTTTCGCATTTGGGAGTTCAGGGCTGTAAGTCGGAGTTTTTAACAGTATTTACGATGACCATTTCTCCGGCAAGTGTTTACTTGTTGGAATTCCTTAATGGCAGGGTTTTCGGAAGCACCTTTGCTTCTGCAAAAAAACTTCCAAAGGAAAAATAAATTCTTGTGGACGCGGGAACTCACTAGGGTTTAGTTATTACTTACTTTAGTCCGATCGACTGAAAAGAAGCTTCAACCTTCATATTATCATGTCTAAGTTTACCCCTAAGTTACTGCCATTATTCTCGATTCCGCTCGCTGTTCTGTGTATGCAGGCAAGCTCCATTGCTCACGAGCAGCAGCTTTATCTTTCCCGTTATGTACCAAATTTGAAGTACACGGATTCCGATCTTACCAAAGATACGAAAACGGCAACCTATAAGGCCATATTCGGCGAAGGAGACAAAGATGAACGCCATCTAAATGCCATAACGCGCGTGGGCGAGCTCACGGTTCAACCGGGCGGTGCCAGTGCGATTGTGAAACGGCCCCATGAGGAATATGTGCTCTACGTAACTTCAGGGAAAGGCAACCTGGTTTATGGCAGGGAGAAAGCTCCCCTAAAAGCAAATGACTTTTTATATATCCCAGCTGGAGTGAGACACGGTGTAAGTAACGACAGCAAAGAACCGATCAAGGTGTTGTTTATGGGTTATCAAATACCTGAAGGAGTGGATTACCAACCGAAGAAAGAACTTCAGATCGCCAACGCTGACTCGGTTGAGCTTCAGGTTTTGGGCAGTCATGGGCCGACAACCCAGTACAAACTGTTGATGGGCGATACCGCCAGCACGCGGGATCGCCTCGCCTCCGCCTCACAAATGAAAAGCCTTTTCATCATGGATTTCGCTCCACGGGGGACAAACAATCCCCACCGGCACGATACTCAGGAAGAAGTTTACTTTGTGCTCCAGGGAAGTGGCTACATGGTGGCTGGCTTGGACGAGTATGGCAATGTCGAGCGCCATCCCAGTCAGGAGGGAGATGCGTTTTTCTGGGCGGCCGGGACCGAAGTGGGTTTCTATAGCCTCAATAAGGAGAATGAGGAGCATTCCATCATTCTTGCGATTCGTTCGGATGATCCAACCAAACTGGATATCAAATAATCTTTCTGAGACATAGTGCTATGATTGCGAATACTCGTAGGAATTTTCTTAAAAAATCAGTTTTTGGCGGAGTCGCGTTAGGTGGAATGTTTGCGGCTCCCCTGGATCAGGTGGCCGCGGCTGCGACTTCCAATGTGAAACGTGACTCGAGTCCGTCGGCACTTAAGATCACGGATTTGAGGTATATCATTGTGAAGCATCTGGGACGACCTTGTCCCATTCTCAGGATGGATACGAATCAGGATATTTATGGCTATGGCGAAGTGAGGGATGGTGGGGAGGTAAAGCATGCGCTGATGCTCAAGCACCTCCTTTTGGGAAAGAATCCCTGCAACGTAGAAATGCTATTTCAACTCATAAAACCCTTTGGCGACCATGGCCGACTTGGTGGTGGTGTCAGCGGTGTGGAGATGGCCCTTTGGGACTTGGTAGGTAAAGCCTATGAGGTTCCTGTTTGGCAACTTCTAGGGGGACGATACAGAGACAAAGTCAGACTTTATGCGGATACGCACGGGGACACGGATTACGATTTGATCAAGTCCAAAGTAAAGACACGTGTGGAGGATCAGGGCTATACCTGGTTGAAGATGACCCGAGTGGGCAATGTGTTGAAGGACGTTCCCGGAATATATCAAGCAGGTAGTCGAGATCAGCTATCGGATAAGGGCATTGGCATTGTTGCTAACTATCTGCAAATGATTCGCGATACCGTTGGGGCTGACGTGGAGATCAGCGTTGATCACTTCGTCGGTCGTAATCTCGAGAATATGACGCGTCAGGGAAACGCCTTGGAGCGGTCTCGATTGGCCTGGATTGAGGAGCCTATAAAGTGGACTGAAACCGAGCAGCTAAAAGCATTGCGAAATGCGATTAATACGCCGATCGCCACTGGTGAGGATATGTTTGCCCGCGAAAGCTTCCGAGTCCTCTGCGATAGTCAGGCGGTCGATTTTGTGCATCCGGATATGGCTACTGCAGGTGGGATTCTGGAGACCAAGAAAATTGGGGATTACGCTGAAGATCACGGGATCAGGCAAGCTTTGCACTATGCAGGTACACCGGTATCATTCATGGCTAATGTGCACTGTGCCGCAGCAACAAGGAATTGTGCGGTATTGGAATATCATCCTGAAGGAGAAGAGATACCTGAATGGACCGGCATGGTTTCAACTCTTGGAGGTCAGCCTCTTGTGAGTAACGGGTTTGCACCTGTGCCCGAATCACCAGGCCTTGGAATCGAGCTGAACATGGAGCATATCAAAACCGTGCTGCATCCGGACGATAAAAGTATTTTTGCTTCAACTGCTCAGTGGAATGATAAAGCCTGGGAGTAACCGAAACCTAAATACACAATTTTAGTTATGAAAGTAAGATCATTAATTTTAACGCTGGTCGGTTGTTTGACTGCCCAACTCATTATCGCCCAGACCATTTCGAAGAAAGAAATGATCTTCCTTACTTCAGAGTGGAAGGGGGAACGTTTCGAAGATGGACGTCCAAAGATTCCGGATGATCTCATTAAACGAGCTGCAAATATCGGTATAGAAGAGGCCTGGGTGGTGCTCTACAATGCGGGTTACAAAAACCAGTTCGAAGGAAACTGGAAAATGATTCATGACGATGTACCGGTAATCGGTCGTGCGTTAACCGCTCATTATATGCCCAGTCGACCGGATATTTTGAAAAATATCATGGCTCGGGGAAAGGAGCAGGGGCGTTCTGGTAACCACAACTCTTGGCCAATCCAAGCCTTGGGAAAAGGGGATGTTTATGTGGCCGATAGCTTTGGTAAAATAGCCCAGGGTACCTTGATCGGGGATAGCCTTGCCACAGCGATCTTCGCAAAAACAGGCACGGGAGTCATCTTCGATGGCTCCGCCCGCGATCTGAGTGGGATGGCTCAAATTGAAGGGTTCAATGCCTTTGTAAGAGATTTCGATCCAACGTTTCTCGAGGAAGTGGTATTGATGGGACTGAATACACCCATCCGCATTGGGAAAGCCATCGTGCTTCCCGGTGACTTGGTGATCTCGGAACGGGAGGGTGTCTTATTTATTCCTGCTCATATGGCGGAGGAGGTGATTTTAACCGCTGAATTCATTGGCGTGCGCGATAGCTTCGGCTACGAAATGCTTAAGGCAGGAACCTATGATACTGGCCAGATGGATAGTGCATGGACCGATGAAATTAAAGAGCACTTCCTGAGGTGGTTGGATGCAAATCCGACTCAGCTTCCAATGTCCAGAGCCGACTTGGACAAATTCATGTCTAATCGCACGTGGTAAGTCGGCTAATTTTGTTGGTACCAGTCGCCTTTCGGATCCTGGAGCCAGACTCCAGCTGCGGACTTCTTTCTCAACTCTTCTGCCCGTCCTTGTCCTACAACACTGACTGTGAGATTGAGTCGTTTTGCCAAAATGGTGTAGAGGTCCATCCTATCCTTGTTTTCACCATTCATGAGTCGAGTCTCATCTGTCGAAAGAAGGCCACGTTGGGTCAAAGTCCCAAGATTGTTTTCTCCTACTTTACCGGATAGCTTAAGGCCGTCAATTACTGCGACCCGTCGTAGCAAGCTCTGTTTGATACTGGTTTCAGTTCTTTCGGCTGCGAAAGTGCTTGGTGCGTTTAGTGCCAATAATCCTAAAATCAGGGAAATAAATATGGATGTGGTTTTCATATATTGTGTCGGTTAATTAGTCTTCTATGGCTTCGGATACGGCGTCCAGATCGGCAAAGACTTTGTCCAGTTCTTTTTGCAGCTGCACTTTGAGGTTTACATCCAGGGTTAAGTAAATCGGCTCGATGGTGCTGTGCGTTTCTACGCTTATGCAGCCGACCGAAAAAAGAACAGCTGCTATGGCGGTAGCGCCTCCGAGGATTTTTAAGGAATGATTAGTTAAAGACATTGTTTTATATATACACCAGGAAGAATAGAGAGTTTCATTGAGTCATTGCAATGACGGTGTTCCAATTGAATTAATTCGTAAGAGAAAATTAAACAATTCTTCTAGCGAACCGTTGATATTGGTGTCTAGTACCAATGGAACCGCAGTTTTACCTGTCTTTCCCTCTCCAGCAAGACGGATTTTTAGCGGTGTTTCAGGTGTGTCGCTGGAAAGAAGGTCTACCCGAAGTTCACTTATGGCGAGATCGCTCAAGGCATCTTCGACTACTTTCTCAGGAGCTAGTTTTAATTGTCCGAGTAAGCGGTTCGCCAAACCTTCAAAGAATCCAATGTTTTTAGGAACCTCTTTTTTGAGTAATCCTTTGGTTTTATATCTCATTCGTGCTGGTTCATTATTGCTGAGACCTAAAAACCCTTCTCCTGACAGCAACTGACTATCTCTGTAGGTTATGGGTAGATAGCCGCTGATCGCTCCTTCCATCGTCCCATTAAAAAAAGCCAGATTTCCAACGATTGTTTTAAGAGAGAGTCGATCAAAGCTCACTGCGGTTTCGAAGCTGAGTGGATTTGTCGAAACGGTTGCAGGTTTGAGGGTCAGTGTTCCATCAAATAGATTAGTTTGACCACTAAGGATGAAGAACTTGTCAGCGCCTGGAATATCAAAACTTAGTCTTGTTTCGGTAAATTCCAGATCGCCAAGTTTGATCAGTTTAATTGATAAACTGGATTCGCCGGAGGCGCTTGTGAGTTGGGTTAAAGAGGTGAAATCGACGGTTGCTTTAATCCCGGAAGCATTGAGTTCTTTGGAGGGCATGGCAATCGAGCCTTCGGTGAAATCGATTCGTGCGCCTGCATCGAATTCGACTGCGCTCATCTGGTAGTCTCCCTTTGCAGAAATTCCACCTGAAAAAGATAGGTCATCAATCGAATCAATTTTTCTACTTATCAGGTCTGAATAATCGAAAACCAAGGGATTGAGGGTGTATTCACCAATTAATGACCATTGATCCAGTGGATCAAAAGTGGATTGATTGAATGTGACTCCTCCTTCTACTCCTTCGAAAAGGAAGGTAATTTCTCCATCCGATTTTATGGCACCTAAGTTCCCAAAGTTTGTGACTCCTATATTGATTTGTTGAACGGATTCTTTGCCTGTGCTTGCGATTCCTACCGAGAACTTGGCCTTGTTTGTAAATGTCTCAGGGTCCTCCGTTTTAACAAACTCCAGGGTTCCTGAAATCCACTGTGCGTTTATGTCCTGAAAACCCAATTCATTGGCTCCCATCGAAATCGTACCTGAAAGACTTTCCATCAATCGAGGGAGAAGGATCTCTTTGTCCGCCAGGTCCAAACCGGCAAGTTGCACATCTTCAAATCCGAGTTGTCCCGAGACTGACCCTTGTTCAATTTTCCAATCGGCACCTGAGGATTCAATGCCAGATAGATTTAGTGCCAGGCCGGCTTGGGATCCATCCTGAGCCATGCTAAGCATTACAACGCCTGCCGGGTCTTGTAACTCACCCATGGTTACGATCCGATCGCCCTCCGGTGATAGCTTATTGATTTGTAGTTTGGTTGCCGTGAATACCAGCGTCTCTCCTTCAGTCACCAAGATCTTCCCGCTCCAGTTAATCTCCAGTACTTCTTCCTCCAGAATCAGAGTGAAACGACCTGCCCTAACTTCAATCTGTTTTGCCGGAAGATTCTGAAGCAATGCTATGGTCAAGGGGTCATCACTTTCCTCAAGTTCAGCCGGATTGATAGAAATGTGCAGCTCTTCGAAGATCACTGTCTCTACCAGTTTTGCCTTAAAGAGCTCCATTAATTCGTAATGGATAAATGAATCCTTAATGTGAAAGTCCCAGCCAGAGCCGGATAGACTCGCTGTGTCGATTGTGAGGTGGTCAGAGTCGGCTTCGGAAATGGTTATTGAGGAATTCGGGAATCCGTTTTTAGCCAACAATTGATTGCCAATGACGGTAAGGACATCGGGCAAACGCCACCAAATTGCTGCTATGAAGATCAGAAAAAGTACGCCCGCGATCCCTAACGCTTTCAAGACGTATCTTTTGCCTTTCTTGGGCATAGCTCACGCGCTCACTGAGAGGTTACGCGAAATAGGACAACTCCGCGGCATGCTTTAATCCGGCGATCGGGTCTTTCCAGGTTGGAATAAACTCATGGGCGATGTAGCCCTCGTAACCCGTTTCGAGAATGGCCTCAAGAATCGGTCGATACTGAATCTCCTGAGTGTCATCGATTTCACCGCGGCCAGGATTTCCTGCAGTGTGGTAATGGGCTATGTAATCTTTGAATCTATGAATCCGCCGGATGATGTCACCGTTCATGACAGAAACATGATAGATATCAAAAAGGAGTTTAAAATTCTCGGAACCCACCTGCTTAATCAGGTCGATACAGAAATCCACGTCATCGCCAAAGTAACCGGGGTGTCCCTTCATGGGGTGCGTGTCGTCGCGTGAATTCAAATGCTCCAGCACCAGAGTGACACCGCTTTTCTCCGCGTGCGGTAGCACTTTCTTCCAGGTGTCGATGCAACGCTTTTTGGCTGCCTCATCGTCCATCCCGTCATAACGCATGCCCGTAAAAGTGATCACGTTTTTACACCCGACTTCCTTGGCAAGATCCACCGCCTCGGTAAGGCCTTTTACCACCAGATCTTGGTACTCGGGATTGCAGGGACCTTTGGCAAAACCATGTCCTCCGGACACCAGGGAAATATTCATTCCAAGTCCCTTGATCATGGGATAGTTTTCTGCTGAGACGCCCTCCATCGCTACCAGCCCAATAGACTTGCAATGCTTTGCCAGGGTGGGGACATCGTAGTGGTCTTTGAAACACCAACCCATGATGGATTGGTGGATGCGCCCACTCGCGATCGTTTTAGCCGAGGAAGCTGATTCATGATGATTCCCGCTCGCCTCTCCAGCCAGTAAGCCCAAAGTTCCGGTCGCTCCCAATTTCAAGAGTCGACGCCTCGAAAGAACGTTTTCTTTAATGGGACTTGTTGTAAATTCCTGGGGATCGGATATGTCTGTCATAGGTGAACTCAAACAGAACGAATTATTTAAGAAAATCAAATTCGTCGATTTCGGATTTTAGTAGCATTTAATCGCATCGTTTCTATGAGTGGTAGGATGAAAGGCATTATTATTGGCATAATTGGACTGACCGTCCTTGTGATTGGTCTCCTGTTCAGGCCGTCAAATCAGGAAGACAAAGAGTGGAAAAGCGAAAATAAGATCGATACCTACTGGGAGGTTGGAGACTTTGAGTTGATCGATCAAAATGGTGAGCCATTTTCTTCCGAGGAGCTCGCAGGGAAAATCTGGGTCGCCAATTTTGTATTTACCTCCTGCGCTGCCGAGTGCCCGTTACTTTCTCAACAAATGTCCTTGGTCCGCCGAAATATAGGCGACCGACCCGACATCGCTTTTGTTTCTTTTAGTGTAGATCCGCAGACTGATACTCCCGCCCGCTTAGCTTCCTACGCAGAACCTTTCGGCCTTGATCCACGTTGGTCATTACTCACGGGCGACGTCGATAATGTAACCAAACTCGTTACCACAAAATTTCTGATGCCGCTCAATCGTGACCAAGATCCGAACAACGCTGGCGATACCGTCATTTCCCACAGCGACAAAATGCTTATCATCGACGGCAAAGGCGTAGTTCGTTACTTTTGCAACGGCCTCAACCAAAGAACCGTTCAATCCCTGACGGATGTGATTCATGTGCTCTTGCAGGAATCGGGGGTTTATTAGAAAAGGTAATCCTCCTCGTCCTCTTGCTTTTTCACGCTCTGATCGCCAGCAAGCTGGCTTATGTAAGAGACCTGAATTGAAATCAGCTTCCTCAGCCAGTGCAAGGCGAACCTGCAAAGAGGTAG
>JAQBYJ010000113.1 GCA_027622555.1 Verrucomicrobiota bacterium | reverse complement strand
CGAACCGATCATCTGTTCAAACACTTCAGCCGCACCCTTCGGTAAAAAGATCTCGGACTGGTAATTACCCGAGGTCATTAACGAGATAACAAGCGTCAGGATGTAGATGATGTTTCGGTACAACTCGCAACTTCCACGCCATACAAAAGAAAGAAGATGCACAACGATTTCTGTCAATAATGGAGATATGACCTCATTGGCTGTGCCGACCTCATTGGCTGTGCCTGACCTCATTGGCTGTGCCCCCATTGGCTGTGCCCCCCCATTGGCTGTGCCCATTGGCTGTGCCCATGACCCCATTGGCTGTGCCCATTGGCTGTGCCCATGACCCCATTGGCTGTGCCCATTGGCTGTGCCCCCCATTGGCTGTGCCCTATAATGGAGATATGACCCCATTGGCTGTGCCATTGGCTGTGTCCAGGCACGTCTTTTGCAGTGAATTCCATATCCGCTCATTGTCGCCAAAATGATCCCCTTTATTTTGATTTAAAGACTTTTCACGGGCGACGATGGTGCGGAAGACTTCGTTACATCTGTCGATTACCGAAATATCCGCAAAGGCTTCTTTAATAACGAAAACGCCGGGCCCTTCTTTCAGGCAGCGAATGTATTCCGCTTTTATTTTTTTTCCTGATCGGCATCTCCAATTATTCCTCGAATAACTTCACCGCTATAAACCACGATATTGTCCCATATTTTCTCAGCATGTGGATAGTCAGCCTGTCGTGTAACCTGCTCACAGATTTCCTGAAAATGCGCTATGTCGATTTCACCGGGATCAAAATACGCATCGGACTTTCCTTGTGTGGAATACATTCCTTTCTTTTAGCACCATCTCATGCCAGAATGCCGTCGATCAGGTGACCGTGAACGTCGGTGAGTCTGAAGTCGCGGCCCTGGAATTTGTATGTGAGGCGTTTGTGGTCGATTCCGAGCAAGTGGAGCATTGTCGCGTGTAGGTCGTGAACGGCAGTTGGATTTTCCTCAGCATTGTAGCCAAACTCATCGGTGGTGCCGTAAACGGTTCCGCCTTTGATGCCTCCTCCAGCGAGAAAGATGGAAAACCCTTTGATGTGGTGATCCCGACCGTCGCCATTCGCACTCTGACTCATGGGAGTCCGTCCAAATTCACCACCCCAAATGATGAGGGTATCGTCCAGCATGCCCCGCATTTTTAAGTCTTTGATGAGGGCTGCCGTTGGCTTATCAGCCAGCTCCGATACTTCTTTGAAGTTCTTTTTGAGGTTCGAGTGATGATCCCAGCCACGGTGATAGAGCTGGATAAAGCGAACTCCACGTTCGGCCAGGCGTCGTGCCATGAGGCAATTGGAGGCGTAGGAGCCGTCTCCGGGTGTGCAGCCATAAAGATCGAGGATGTTTTGAGGCTCCTTTGAGAAATCGGCCAGGTCGGGAACAGAGGCCTGCATTTGGAAGGCCAATTCATATTGGGCGATGCGGGTGGCGATTTCCGGATCGTGGCGTTTCGATGCCAATTGATCGTTCAGAGAATTGATTGTTTCAACCAGATCGCCTTGGGAACTGCGGCTGATGCCCTGTGGATTGTTGACGTAGTACACAGGCTCTCCTCTGGACTGAAGTTCGACTCCCTGGTGTTTGCTTGGAAGAAATCCGTTGTGCCATTGACGGGCTGAGATGGGCTGTCCTTGTCCACCTCCTTCGGAAGTCAGGACGACGTATCCAGGAAGATCATTCGACAAGCTACCGAGGCCATACAAGGTCCAGGCTCCCATACTCGGACGACCTGGGATGATGGACCCTGTGTTCATGAAGGTGTGGGCCGGGTCGTGGTTGATCTGCTCGGTATACATGGAGCGAACGACTGCAATCTCATCAGCCAGCGATGCGATATGGGGAAAGCACTCACTAATCTCCATTCCGCTTTGGCCGTGTCGGGAAAACTTAAAGTTGGGGCCGTTCACTTTCAGTTCAGTGTCCTGCAGTTGGGCGATTTGTTCGCCTGCGGTGAATGACTCCGGCATTGGTTTTCCGTGTTGAGCTTCTAGAGTCGGTTTGTAATCAAAGGATTCCAGGTGGGAGGGGCCACCTGCCATGCATAGGTGAATAATGCGTTTAACTTTCGCAGGGTGGTGAAGGCCCTGGCCTCCAAGAATGGGCGATGGGTTTCCCAGGGCATCGGTGCTCAGAAGATCGCCCAGGGCAAGTACCCCGAGACTGGAGAGCGACTGCTTTAAAAAAGTTCTGCGGTTGATTTCGGAAGTGTATTTGTGAAAAGGATGCATATTCATTGTTCGTTCAATAGAAATGACTTAAACATAAAGGGAATTCTTCGGTTTCAAATCGGCACTGCGAGGACGCAGTGGCCCTACCATCCAAGGGTGAGCAGGGCAAGAGCATCCCTGCTCTGTCGCTCGGATTTTCAATTTTATACCGCTTTTCGTTCATACTGAGTTTCAGTAACGGGTGATGGTTTCGTGTAAGTTCAGTATGGCTCGACTCATGCTGGTAAGAGCAGCCAGTTCTACTGGAGGATGATCTGAGTCTGGAATTCTCAATCCCACTTTTAGGAACGCATCTGCCTGATTCTCTTCATTCTGGAATCGAGCGCGTTCCCGTTGCAGAAATGCTGTCAGGGTTTGGCGCTCTTTGGGGGTTGGTTTGCGGGCAAGAGCTCTGGTAAATACAGCGTCGATTCGTGAATCATCGTCCTTCTCGCTCGACAACAACATTTCAGCCAACGCTTTAGCCGCTTCGACTTGAGTGGGGTCATTCAGGAGATTAAGGGCCTGTAAGGGTGTGTTTGACATGTCGCGTTTAACTACGCACTCGTCACGTCCATTGGCGTCGAAAGTGGTCATCATAGGATGCAAGAATGTCCTTTGCCAATGAACATAAACACCGCGGCGGTATTGATTCTCGTCCTGGTCTGGTATGTATTCACGCCTAGGAAAGTTTAGATTCCGGTAGTGCCCGGGCGGTTGGTAAGGTCGGGCGGCTTGCCCACCCATTTTGGTGTTGAGTAGACCGCTTATCATTAGGGCGTTGTCACGAATGATTTCCGCGGAAAGGCGAACAGGGCTCTGCCGGGCGAGGAGTCTGTTGTAGGGATCCAGCTCAAACAGTTCGTCCGATGCATCGCTGGTTTGTCGGTATGTTTTTGAGTTAACAATCAGGTGGACCAAGCGCTTGATATCCCAACCGGATTCGATGAATTCCTTTGCTAAAAAATCCAAAAGCCCGGGATAAGGTGGGTACTCTCCTTGTTGTCCAAGATCTTCCGCTGCGCTTGAGAGCGGTGTTCCGAAATAAAGAGCCCAGATACGATTTACGAATGTGCGGGCGGTGAGTGGATTGTCCGGATGGACGATCCATTCAGCCAAATCGAGCCGGTTGAGTCGTTTTTCTTCCGTAGAAGCAATTGGGTTTGGAAGAAACCCTGGGCTGGCTGGTAGAACAACCTCGCCACTATCGTCCATCCAGTTTCCCCGAGGGAGAACTCGGACTTCACGTGTTTTAGCACTAACGGTGAGTGGAGTATATCGGTTGCCATGCAATTCCTTTTTCAGTGCATCGATTGCGGAACGTTCATCGTAAAAGGTATCCGCATGGGAAATGAAAAATTCCTCTTTGAGTTGGTTGAGTTCACGCTTGGATGCTTCTCCGTTTTGCACCTTTTCCAGGATCAGTGCGCCCACCTCACTCAAAGCTGTGGATTGCGAACCTTTGCGCATAGTTCTAAATTGGAAATTTCGAAACCCGGAGCTGTTGCCTTTGAGTGGAAGTAGGGAAGTGATCTTTGCTCCTTTGGGAAGGTTCAGAACATCTCTGGTCAGTTTCACCGGGTGCCAGACACCTTTGTATGGCTTTGGAGCCACCAGGATTATCCAGGGTGCTTTCGTTTTGTTGTCCAACTCCCCCTCAAAATTGTCTCCCAGAAAAAAGGCTCGTTTGGACTCTTCTTCATCGGCGACATAAGTGACTTCGATCCCCATGCTTCCCCTGCCACCACCACCAACCATACGTGCTTCAAAGTGCAGTGCCGCAGTTTCGTCCAGACTGTATGGATACGAGGAGACGTCGATAGTTTCTGTTTTAGCTGTTTCATTGAAATCGCTTCTGTATGGAACAGGAAAATGTCTGGGTACACTTCTCTCGTTTAATTCGGTTTGAAGTTTTAACCATTGTTCAAACTCGATCTCCGCTTCAGGGGAACCTTTGGCAAGAGCTGCTTCCTGTCTCTGAATGTCTGAGGTAAGAGCTTCCGGGTTTTCGTGGAATAAAACGTTCGGCACGGTTAGTTCCGGTCCGAACCAGCCTTCGTGCGAAAGTCCTTCCTTCATTAGTGGCTGAACTTCCTCCTGATAGGCTCCGTTGCCAGTGTAGGCTCCTTTTTCCAAAATGTCGGCGAAGAAGGCGGCCATGCTATAAAAGTCTTTTGTTTTAAAAGGATCGAACTTGTGATCGTGACATTCACAACAAGCCATGGTGGAGCCGAGCCAGGTGGTTGCGGTGGTGCGGACGCGTTCGGCCTGGTATTTTTTAACATACTCCTTGTCCTGGATGCCTCCTTCGCGACTGAGTTGATTGATGCGGTTGTAGCTTGAGGCAACCAACTGTTTAAGGGTCGGATTGGGAAGCAGGTCACCGGCGATTTGTTCAATCGTAAACTGGTCGTAGGGTTTGTTTTCGTTAAACGATTCAATCACATAATCGCGGTAGGGAGTGGCGTCGCGCTCCTGGTCTCCGTGATAACCTACAGTGTCCGAGTAGCGGACGGCATCAAGCCAGTGAATGGCCATCTTTTCGCCATAGCGCTTCGAGCTGAGCAGACGGTCTACCACCTTCTCATAAGCCCTTGAACTACGATCTTTCATGAACGCCTCTACTTCTTCAGGGCTCGGCGGCAGTCCGATCAAATCAAGGTAGACTCTGCGAATCTGGGTTTCCTTTTCTGCTTCCGGCGACAAATTCAATCCGTGTTGTTCCAGTTGGTCTCCAACAATCGCATCTATGTTGTTGTAGGTCGGTTTTATTATGGGGTTGTAAGACCAATGGCCGTCGTATTTGGCACCTTCTCCGATCCATCGTTTCAGCAATAGCTTCTCGGTTTCCGTCAGCGACTTATTGGACGAGGGTTCGGGCATCCTTTCATCCGGATCGTCACTGAATATACGGAGAAGGAGTTCTCCTTCCTCGGTATCCCCTGGTACAAACGCAAAGGCCTCAATGGCATCCTCCCGGATATCGAGCCGCAGGTCGCCTTCCCGTTTGGCTTCGTCTGGGCCGTGACAAAAGAAACAATTGTTAGAGAGAATCGGCCTGATATGCCTATTGAAATCGACTTCCTGGATGCGGTCCACTGCAACCTGCGCGGCTTCCGTTGTTTCCGAAGCGTTCAAATGAAAGGATGTCGCGGCACACAAAAAAGCGAACGCGCAAAGTAGGGTCAGTCGAGACATGATTGGGTGATTAATAATTCCGCTTGGGTTTTCTCGAAAATCGAAGCTTTCGTCAATCTAATCAGTTTTGGAGCAACATCTGCCAAAGTTCGAACTTCCTTTAAGATCGAAAGGGATTCTGAAAATCCGATTTACACCTTATACCACAATTATTCGGGAACCTAATTCCAATCCAACGAACCAAACTAGGTATGAAATCCGCTAAAGCAACCCGTCGGAACGTTCTAAAAATCGGATCTGCAGCAACGATGGTTGCCGTGGGTACTTCTCTTCCTTTTAATTCCTTGTTCTGCCAGCAGGCCATTGTGGAGCCAAATCGCCCCCCTGCTACGGATCCGGTGCTCGTAGGCAAATTTGTTGGCGCTTGTCATCGGGATGTGGATACGGTGAAATTAATTCTCAAACAAGAGCCGGGCGTGGTGAACGCTTCCTTTAATCGTGGAGGCGGTGATTGGGAAAGTGGAATGGAAGCAGCGGCTCATATGGGGCGTACTGACATCGCTGATGTGTTAATAACACATAAAGCCCGGAAATGTATCTTTTGGGCAGCGATGGCAGGTGAAGAAGCGATTGTGAAAGCCTTTGTTCTGGCCGACCCGGAAACCGTGAATACGGGAGGAGCCCACAATATCTCTTTGATCGCCCACGCGGCGATATGTGGCAAAGTTACCTTAACCCAGTTTCTCAAAGTTCAGGGTGCGCAAGTTGACAACAAAAGCCTTGAACACGCTGTCCGCGATAACCGATTGGAAATGGTGGAGTGGCTTGTGGATAATGGTGCGAACCCAAAGTCCAAAGATGTTTTTGGCAATTTCCATTAC
Source organism: Verrucomicrobiota bacterium (assembly GCA_027622555.1). Taxonomy (NCBI): domain Bacteria; kingdom Pseudomonadati; phylum Verrucomicrobiota; species Verrucomicrobiota bacterium. The sequence continues at coordinate 9,868 of JAQBYJ010000113.1, read as the reverse complement.
GATACCGCCGAGAAAAAAGGATATTCAAAGATTGCCAAGTTTTTGCGCGACCAGGCTGGTGTTTAAGAAGTGCCGGATTATCGATCCTTCCGTTGTGCGAGTCGTGCTTGAATCGTTTCGCCGTAGCGAGCCTCCTCCTTTTCACCGTAGACGGTTACCGGATATCCCGGGATTTTTGAGACGGGTTCGCCTTCACGCTCAAACTGTTTGTGGTATGCAAGGCGTGCTCTTAGCCTCTTGACCACATCCGGACAATCAGCGGCAAGGTTTTTTGTTTCAGATGGATCCTTCAGGATGTCGTACAGTTGGAGTTCCTGATCCTTCCAACCATAGTAGCTGGCTCCTTCTTCAATGAATTTCCAGTCGCCGTAATGGATAACTTCCAACGAGTGGATGATTTCCTGGTGTGGTGAATTGGAGCCCTTGGCTAAAACATCCCAGATGTTTTTCCCATCAACCGGAAGCGTTTTCTCCGACTCAGCGCCGGCTAAATAGCAAAGGGTCGGAAGCAGATCGACGACGTGCACCATGGCGTTATTGGAGGTGCCGGAGGGAATCTTTTCAGGCCAACGAACAACCGCGGGCACTCGAATGCCGCCCTCATGGTAGTCGCTTTTGAAGCCTCGATAGGGACCATTACTGGTGTTTCTGGTACCTCCATTGTCATTGGTAAATATCACCAGGGTGTTGTCGGCGATGCCTTTCATTTCGATGGAATGCAGGACTTGGGCGATGGCGACGTCCATACACTCGAGTTGTGCGCGTTGCGCACCGACATTACCCAGATGCTCGTATTTGGCGAGATAGTCAGCCGGTGCCTGGTGAGGGCCGTGTACGGCGTTGAAGGGGAGGTAAAGGAAGAATGGTTTTTCGCCATCATGCTCGGTAATCAAGCGAGAGGCTTCGTTCGCCAGAAGAAAGGTCGAGTAGCCTTCTTCGATAACCGGAACTCCGTTGCGATGCCAATCGTGTACTTCTCCTCGTGCATGAGTAAATGAATCGATCAAAGCACTGTAATGTCCGTAATGATGATCAAACCCACGCTGGTTGGGTAGGTGGTGATGTTGCCATTCGCCCAGGTGCCACTTGCCCACCATCCAGGTTGCGTAGCCAGTTTCCCGAAGCGCCTCAGCCAGGGTTCGTTCGTCCGACAGCATGCCATGCTTCGAGGTTGCGGTCGGACGAAGTTCCATTCCATTTTTCCAGGCATAACGTCCGGTCATCAAGCAGGCCCGCGTAGGGGAGCATACCGGTTGTACGTAAAACTGGGTCAGCTTCACTCCGTCCTGTGCCAGGCTATCAATGGCCGGTGTCGGAACCTCCTTTCCTCCATTGTATCCCACCTGTTCCCAGCCCATATCATCGGACAGGAAGAGTACGATATTAGGACGACTGGATTCCGGTTTTGTGGATCTGTTTGCCGTATTGGTCGCAGACTGTCCTTGGCAAATGGTTCCTAGAATTAACCCTAGTCCCACATGAAAAAAAGTAATGATGCTTGTTCTCCGAATCAATGTGCTTGAAGCCATGCCTATTTGTTGGTCTGGCGGAAATGAATAGCAAGCAAGTATTGGGATGCCCGGCATAGGGCTCTACCAATGTCGGGAAAATGGCGTTCAGATTTGTTCTCATTCTGATCCTGTCTAAAATTAAACGGCAGAGCGAGACGCTCTTGCCCTGCCACCAACGAATTGCCTGAAGTGGTAGGGCGACTGCGCGTGCCTCGGCGAAGCCATGCGAAGACGGGTCCGCGCAATCCAGTAGCCAGGTTTAGGACTAATCTGCCACGCTATGAAAAAACTTAATCCAGATTATAGGCACGTATCGCCGTGCCTCCCATGATGGCCCCTTGTTCGTATTCCGAAAGCGGGGCTATGAATTTGCGGATGATGTCGTGCCAGCGTTTGTAGCCACAAGCGACGAGACAGACCGGCCAGTCAGATCCGAACATCAAGCGGTCAGGACCAAAGGCTTCCAGGATGGTATAGAGGTAAGGGTGGAGTTGATCCTCCGTCCAGTTATCGTAGTCCGCTTCGGATACCATGCCGGAAATTTTACAGGTAACATTGTCACGTTTTGACAGTTCTTGGATATTTTTTTTCCAGGGCTCGAGCTGGTCGATTTTGATCTGTGGTTTTGCGATGTGGTCCAGCACAAATGCCTGATCCGGGTGGCGATCCACAAAACGAATCGACTCTTCCAGCTGACGTTCGAAGATGAGGACGTCGTAGACCAGGTTGTGTTTGCGAAGTTTTTCAATACCCTGATTGAACGCCTCTCCATCCAGGAACCCTTTCGCTTCGCCCTGTACCACATGGCGGACGGCCTTAAGTTTTTTTGCATCGTTGTATCGGTCGAGCGTCTCGCTAATGGTTGGCTCGGCCAAAGGCACCCATCCAACAACGCCTTTGATGAAACCGTTCTCATTGGCGTATGTGAGGAGGGCGTCCGTTTCCTCCACTGTCTGACGTGCTTGCACGCTGACGACTCCATCGACGCCGGCCTGATCGATCTCCGCTTTCAAGTCGCCTGGTAAAAAACTGCGGCGAATGATTTTCATGTTTTCGTCAATCCAGTCGTATTCAACCGGGTCGTAGTTCCAGAAATGATGGTGTGAATCAATGACCATGGATTTATAAATAGGTATATTCTTTGCCGAGGAGCCCGTTCGTTTTTAGGGCCTCCCAAAATGCCGGCGGCACCTTATCGTTTACCAGTGCCACGTTATCCGCCACTCGATCAGGTTTACTTGTGTTTAATGCGAGTGCTGCCACGCCGGGAGGTGAGAGTGCGAACTGGCAGCAGGCGAGTGCCGGTGTAATATCGTGGATCTTGCATTGTTCATTAAACCGTTCACGCCAGTCAAAGATTTCGGGGTGAGTTTCGACCTGGATGACTTCGTAGTCGAAATAGCTGCCCCCGATCAGGAAGCCCGCATTGAACACTGCTGAGTTGATGATCGTGATCCCGGCTTCGTGGAGCTCGGCAATGAAATCTATCAGTTCTGGTGGATGGCGGTAGATGGTAAAACTGCTCGCGAGCATAACCCAGTCGAAGGGCACGCCGTCGTCGAACAAACGTTTAATGGTTTTCCAGTCCTTGGACCCGACCCCAATACCTTTGGCTTCGCCGGAATCCCGAAGTCCAACGAGCGCGCTGTAGGCATCCAAAATGTCGAGATAGCGGTTGTTTTTGTCTTCGACAGTGGTACCGGCTTCGATGTATTCTTCCGGGTCGTGCACTGAGAGGAGCTCCGCTTTATAGTTACCTAAAAATTCATTTCCCTGATGATAACACTCGAGGATGCCATCGTAGCTGATGCATTGCTCGGCGTCATGTTCCAACCCGAACCAGATACCTTTTTCAAAGGTCGGCTCCTCCGTGGTCAGTGGAATTCGTTTCCAGGCGAGCTTGTTGCTGATGAGCACATGGGAGGGATCTACGTTAAGCTTTTTCAGACAGCGACCGATGTTTTCGAGCGAGAGGCCTGCTCCGTATTTTCCGGCGGAATCGATTACGGCATTTGGCTGATGGCGGATCCAATTCTCAACAATACTGAGTTTTGTTTCATCCGGAACGATGCCATACAGGTTCCCCAGGGCACTGGACCCGAAAATAATTTTAGGTAAGGAGAGTGACATGATGGGTTCTTAGTCAAAGAATTTGAGGAATTGAGACGGTTCAAAGAGACTGATATACAATGATTCCTTCTTCCGGCTTCAAGTACTACTTTATCGAAGAATTGAGTTAATTTGTAGGTAACCGATTGACCCGGGGCTCATTGCTAAAAGTGTAGCTGGAAACCAATCATGCAAAGTCAGTGCAGCTATAAATACATCGTTTTGGTTAAAGCAAATGTGGTAAGTGTAATAGGCAACGATGAAGCGATGATTAACCTGTGAAGCGCTATCTTTTTACCATGGGCTCGCCTTCTCACTTGCCTCGAATGAAAATGCCGCAAAAGGTGCCTAGCCTAGTATTTAAGTGTTTAGAAGCACACCCTTCGAGCGCCCGAATGTTTTATAAGGCACTTCGCCGATTCATGAAACCCGCGGGTAACCTTGATGTCTCGTATGAAATGCACACCGCAGTTAGCTATGGTCTTTGTTAACCTTACCTCCCTTTCCTCAAACCTGCATTCCATGAATCCTTGAAATTGGACACTCTCATGCCTTTTCCACGTTTGTTCCTTCGATTCGGAATCCTGTTAGTGGTATTGGTTATCTTTTCTGGTGCCTTTTGTAATTCCTCTCACGCGGCCGAAAAAATCGTCGTCATAGGAGATAGCTTATCCAAGGAGTATTCCATCGAATTTCCAGCGTTGAATCCGGGTAATCCCGCCGCGTGGGGTGAACGCAATTGGCTGGAACTCCTGTCCGCAAATCGATCCGACCTGGTCGACATTGGTCGGGAATCTGTGTGGCCGGATGCGCGTCTGTTTGGGCATGAGTATAACTTTGCTTTTCCTGGTTCGACTACATCGGAATGGGTGGAAATCCTCACATCTCCTTTATTAACAAATCCTGAGTTCCTTGCCTCTCGTATCAACTTGAACCTGGCTTTGAAGGACGATGCTGACCGCGTTGTGATCTTTCTTGGAGCCAATGACATGAAGAACAACTACCGTACTTATTCCGGAGGTGCCGATCCCGCGGAATTCATCGATGCCGTGGTTTCCAATTTGAGTACGCTTGTTGACCATGTGCGTGCGTTTAACAGTTCGGTGCCCATAGTCCTGGTAAATGTGCCAGATGTTGGCGCTACTCCAGTTGTTTTGGAAGACTATCCTGATCCTGCCCAGCGTCAGCGGGTTGCTGATATTACGAGTGGTATAAATTCCCGATTGCGGCAACTGGCGGATGCGGAAAAAATCGGGTATGCCGATGTCGCACAATTGACGACACAAATGCTCAGTCCGGACAGAATGGTTATTGGCGGTGTTCGCTTCTTTGTTTCTGTCGATAATAAGTTTCTGAGTAACGATCCGGAGTACTTGTTTTCGCCTGATGGCTTTCACGTAAATACATCGGTACAATTGCTGATCGCCAATTCAATCATCAGTGCCTTTCGAGAGGCCTATCCACAGCAAACGGTCGTTCCACTGTTTGAGTCTGAGGAACTACTTACCATCTTGGGTATCGCTCCCGACGTCACTACAGATCAGTGGGCAGAGGCTTATGGATTAGGTAGCTTTATGGGAGAGGATGATTCCGACGGTGACGGTGCGACACGCTTGCAGGAGTTCGCGCTTGGTATGGATCCGCGGGTCGCAGATTCAGAAAAACGACCCCTGGGAAACTGGACCGGAAACCGATTGGAACTTCGATACCGATTACGGGTGGCTGACAGCGACCATTTCAGTGCCGAACCAGAATTCAGCAAGGACTTGCTCAATTGGTCTCCCGTGGCAGAGGACCAGATACGGATCGAGGATGGTGGTCATCGAGCTTGGGTAACTCCAACTGAGTTTCCCTGTTTCCTGCGCCTCAAAATTTCAGAACTCTGAAGGAGGTGCCTCAGGCCTTCTCTTGCACGCCAGTGGATCGACCAATTAAGTTTTTTCGCACCTTTCAGGAGCAACTGAATAACAATCCAAACGGCGGAGCGAGACGCTCCTGCCCTGCTATCAACTAAAATCCTCAAGTGGTAGGGCGATTGCGTCCCCGCAATGCCGTGCTCATATTAAGCAAGATCACCCACGCGATTTATGAAAAAACTTATTTGAAAGCTCATTAGTCCTTTAGCTCGTCTAACATCTTTAGGAGTTCACGAACGAGCTTTTCGGAGGCGGCAAACTCAACACGGTTGACCGGGAGCCAGGTTTCATAGCCGCCCAGTTTGTGTTGGCCCGGAGTGGGTAGGTAGCCTTCTGCGCCGTTGGCGAGCTCGATGGTAAAGGTGCGGGGAAAAGGAGATTGTCGTTTTAGACGTAGGCCGGTTTCGGCAAAGGTTTCAAAGGGCGAGCTGCAGATGGCCAGATCGCCGATCCGAATAGTTTGGACCAGAATGTCCACCGTCTCGGAGACTTTGCATTCTTCGGAAAAATCCAGAACGCGTTGAGCATAGATGGCCGCAAGCCGGGGAAGCTCATTGTCATGCGCGCCGTTTGCCGATTTTTTCAGAGTAGCCTTGGTCTGGGCAACTTGAGCTTCGGTCGGTACACGGCGATCGAGTGTTATTTCGCGTTGAAGCATGTTCAGGCTCAGGTCGGAGGTGTGTTTAATAGTATCGTAAGCGTTATAGGCGGCATCAGCCACCTTGGCTGCAACCAGACGGATTTGTTCAAAGGTTTCACGATTGGGCCGCGAACCACCAAAAGGGAGATTGTTCACGTCGCCTGAGGTGCCGTTGGAAAGAATGCCGACAAAACCGGGAACGGGTTTCTCTCGCTCCAGACGATTGGCGATGAGTCGGGCAAACTCACCAAAATAATCGGCTGAGACTTCTCCGTCCGGGGTCTTACCCACGTAGTGAAGGGAGTAATTCGCTAGCAACGCAATCGGACGACCGGCCTTTGTCCGAACGGATAATACAGATACTTCCGGGTCGGTTGGACCGGCGGGATGCTTGAGAGCGGGATTGCTCGTACCGGGATTCATTTTCACCAGTTCCGTGGTATCCCCGAACGGGTTGGCTGGCATGGCGGAAGGATCCAGAAACCAGCGCCGGTTAAAAACTTCGGACGCTTCAGGGGAAGAAGCATATCCTATTTCTGCCGGTTGGAGTGCAGCATTCGCTTGTATGATCGATTGCGCGATGCCGTTGATGAGCTGGCGCACATAGGCATGTTCCGGCTCGGTATTGTAGCGGGCGTAATCATGCGGCGCACTATGAGTATGGGTGGCTGCCGTAAGCATGTTCGACATGGGAATACCGGTTGCTTGGGAAGCCTGTTGTTTTGCCAGATCGAAATTCGTCCGACGCACCATACAAGAATCGACTATGACTATGGCCAAGCGCGTGTCACCATTCTGCAGGACAATCGCCCGTGCATACAGCGGATCGTGCGCAGTGTAGGCTTCCTTTTTATCATACCCACCCCGCAAATAAATGGGCCATTCTTTTGGAGTAATATCGACAGTCGCGGCACCCGCCTGAAGCGAAGCTTGCACCTGAGTAAACCCGATTGAGCAAACGCACAAACCAATCGCCCAGGTGAATCGCCACTGTTTCAGCCACCTCCTGACCGTATTTGGACGGCAGGGAATAGGGCGCGTAATCGAGAAACTTAGGGAAGTCATTCCTTACTGGTAGAGCATGAAAAAAAGAAGGACAACTTCTTTTGAATAGATCTTGGGAATGGATACGTCCAATGGGAGGCCAGGAGTGAACATCGGTCTATAGAGATTGGTGCCAATCAGCGTCCCAATAGAAACTTCCAAAGAGGGACGACTTCAATGAGGGAATCTTCGCTCTCCCATTCTTCGTTCAAAGTTACGATCGTGCACTTGGTTTTTTCTAACTCAGCGGATGCATCGTGCAACGCTCGGAGTTCTCTTTCCCGGGTGGATTCATTTTCAAGCGACCATGCGACTTGAATGAGGAACGTGTTTCCGTCGGCTTTGTAGGCAAAATCAACTTCCCTGCCTTGGTTGGTTACATAGTAGCTTACCTCCAGCCCTTGTCGGCGCAAAGTTAGAAAAACCAGGTTTTCCAGAAAAGCGCCGCGATCTGCGGTCAGGTTGGTTGAATAGGCATCAAGTACCCCGTTATCGATAGCATACATTTTTTTGGGATTCACCTGTCTCTTTTTTTCCGACCGTGACCAGATGGGTACTTGGAACAGCAAATAGGCATCGTTGAGGTGGCGCAGGAAAGCATAAAGATCATCTTTGGCGATGCGTAGTCCGCGGCTTTTTAAATCGAGGTAGAACTTGTTCACGCTGAGTTTGGCAGCCGGGTTTCGAAGCACTTGGTATACGACCGATCGGAGCGCTTCTACATTGGCGATGCGGTGACGTTCGACAACATCACGAAGGACTACGGCATCCACGTAACTTTGCAGAATTTCCCGCCTCCGATTCACATCCATCTGCTGGACTTCTGGGAATCCGCCCATGCGGCAATATCGTTCTGCATGCTGATCTAACAACAAACGTGTTTTGGCACCTACCCTTGACAGATTGACCGATACCGACTGGGCGCTCAAATACTCTTCGAAAGAAAAGGTGAAAACTTCCCGGTCCAGGGAACGCCCTCGCAATCCAGTAGCCAACTCAGCGCTGAGCAGACGTGCCGATGAGCCGGTAACATAAACAGAAACATTTTCCGTGTCGATCAGGCGCCGGACAAATCGCTCCCAGTTCTCGATGTTTTGAATCTCATCAAAGAAAAAGTAGCAATGGCTGGATTTCTTTTCCGGCTGGTTGGCGTAAAACACATCAAGAATGGTCTGGCAATCTGACAGCTTGAATCCGAACAGCCGGTCATCTTCAAAATTAAGATAGAGAATGTTTTCTTTTGGTATCCCTTGAATCAGCAGATCCTGGATGGATTGATAGCATAGGTAGGTTTTACCGGCACGCCGCATTCCGATCAAGGTCAGTGCCTTGCCCTTCACCGGTTCCAAATCAAAACTACGCCTAGTGAGTTCCGGTAGGTCGCGCTCTAAAAAATCACCTGTTAAATATTTCAGGGCTTGTTTCATGGATCCTATAGTTTCCTTAAATAAAGGAAAGAACAAGTAAAATCTTTCCTTTAATAAAGGGAAGAATAGTTACTCGGCGTTTCTATCCAGAACCCGAATAATTTGAAGGACAGCGTTATTAACCGAGGTAAGCATATGGTGAACTTACCGAGTTCGACTACTTTTCGTCCTAACATTTCCGCTTCTGTCTTTCTGTTGGCATCCATGACCTGCGGCGTCGGGAATTTACGTCAGGTGTTCTCAAAAAGTAGGGCCAAGGATTGAAGACGTTATTAAAAAGTCTTAGTCCGCTGGAATTTCTTCCGAGCTTTTTGAACCTTGGCACGGATGACGCAGTCCTCGGCATGATCGTTGATCAGTCCCATCGCTTGCATGAGGGCATACATGGTGGTCGGTCCGACAAATTTCCATCCGAGCTTTTTCAGATCCTTTGAGAGCGCAATAGATTCTGCGGATGTGGATTGGGTCTGTGGCTTGGTGAGTTGCTCTGAATCCGGTTCGTAGCTCCAGAAATAGGCTGCAAGTGAGCCTTTCTGTTTCACCAGCTCTTGCGCGCGTTTGGCATTGTTGATGGTCGCTTCGATCTTGCCTCGGTGGCGGATGATGCCCGCGTCCTGGAGGAGCCGATCTACATCTTTCTCTTTAAAACGGGCAATTTGATTGAAATCGAAATTGTGAAACGCAGCGCGGAAGTTTTCTCGCTTTGCCAGGATGGTGCGCCAGCTCAGTCCGGATTGAAAACCCTCCAGACATAGTTTTTCAAATAGGCGCTTATCATCGCTTACCGGGAAACCCCATTCGGTGTCGTGATAGTCGAAAAACTCCGGCGCAGCACTACACCAGCCACAGCGTGGTTTTCCATCGGGACCAGGAACGGTATCATTCATATTGAAAACGATTTATAGGATTCAATATGTGGATAACACCAAACAATAGCGAGATTGGCTTTTTAGCTCCATCGATCCCAGGGTTCGGGGGATTCGTTTTCTGAGTCCTTGGAATTGGGATCCCTTGTCTGCTCTTTTTTCATTTGGATGTACCGACTAACAAGGCGCACGCCCAATCTGGCGAAAAGGATGATGGCGATAACCATCACTATATCGAATCCGTTCATAGTGGTTAAGTTTCCTCAGTTAACCTATAAGTGCAAGTCACTGTTGGCGAAAGGTGAAAACATTAAACTGAACATGCTCTATGTATTCTTAGAATAGATCTCTTCCA
>JAQBYJ010000112.1 GCA_027622555.1 Verrucomicrobiota bacterium | reverse complement strand
AAGCACAACGGGTCTCCCATTTTCGGGGCAATCTCAAAGGGGTTAAAATCTATAACGTGCTTGCAAAGTAAACTCCGTCTTACGCCCAGTTGTGGAAAATCCCATAACCTCGCGGCCAAGTTGTGCGCTCATCGCCCAGTGGGTATCCGGAGCGTATCTCATTCCCAACGTTGTCTGTAGGTATTCACTCCAACCCGAGGAGGAGTCTTGAGAATAATAAAAAAACTGCGTATACAGAAGGAACTGCTCAGTCGGGTTTCTCCAGTTTAACTCGACCACGCTGTTCAAAGTCGATTGTTGGTTTGTTTCGCCGACCGAGAGCTCTGTAAAAACCCCAAAAAGTTGGTAATACCATCGTAGATCGGCCCCGGTGCGAAATCGTCTGTTTCCTTGGCCGTCTAGCTCGGCGTAGTAGCCGGAAAGCCCCAGATCTATTCCCTCTATCCATTGGTCACTTCCAACCCGGCCAGCCAATGTGTAGCGATCATCGAATCCTCGCCACGTCAGATCCTGGCCATTTGCCTGGGTCCAGCTGAATTCATAGTCCATCGTTCTAAACCGCCCGTTTACGCTCGCTCCCCAATCCGCCTTGAGTCCGAGATTTCGTTCTACCCCATACTGCCGTAAGGTGCCATTCGTATTGATGTCCTGCTCTAATCCGTAGGGTATTTCAAAATGCCCTATCCGGATATGAGGACCGTTAAGACCAAGTCCTCGGAAGTTATAATTGAATATGCGGTAAATAAGCCGCCAATCATCTTCATCATCAAATATCGGCGGATGCGGATTCATGTTATCGATTCGCGTGAGGTAACCTTGCAGTGTCAGCGTCCCGATGTCTCCGCTGTTCCCCGAAAAAACTTTGTGCAGATCAAATCCTAGAAAATTCTGATAGAACGTCTCTGCATCGCCACTCCTGAAAACAACACGACTGCTTCCATCGATGGTGAATCGGAGGTTCTCCTGCCATTGCGACCAGGCATCCGTTTCGCTTGATTCTTCCCCGCGGGCTGCGTTTGCAGTAGCGAGGAGATAAACAAGCACCAAGAGTTTCCTGGACCAACTTCGACTGCTATTCACAAACCTGCTGATCAGGTGCATTTTCAGACATTTCATATAGGCGCGTCTCAAGTGAGTTGGATAGAGTTAAGCGGCAATAAACCCTGTTCGGGTCTTGCGTTCTAAAATTTTCGTTTGGTCGGCACCCATGGCCCCTGATAATCAAAAATCAGATTTCGGGCGACGACATTTTGATGGATGTTGAAAGAATCGGAGTTGATGTGGGTAAGGTAGTGGCGGCAGTCGTAACAAAAAATATAGAGTTCTCAACAAGAGTGGCTTTACTGATAATTTACCCTGGAAGGTTGTCAGTTTTGAGGACTCTGTTATGGTGCCCGAATGACTGTATCTTTGAACTTAGGTCAATTATTGTGACATCCTTTGCAAACACCCCCCAAGATACGTCGTTGACAGCATGGTTGTATCTTTTAGTTCTTGTAGTTGAACTCTCTTGATCAGCTCTGCCCAAGCCTATGGTTCGCAATTCGGTTCATAAATCTCCTGGAGACAATGAGGTCTCAAAATTCACATTATCCTTCAGGCTTTTCCTGATTGTTTCCTTTCTTTTGGCGTCGTGTGGCTTGAGCGCGGTACCGACTTTGGAATCCGCGTTTCCCGTTATCAAGCAATACTGTTTCGATTGTCATGGAGCGAAAAAGACCAAAGGTGACATCAACTTCGAAGAACTGGTGGCCGATCCCTCTATCGACAAAAGTTTCAAGACCTGGGAATTGGTGGTTGAAATGCTCGAGTTTGAGGAAATGCCGCCGGACGATGAAGAACAGCCAAGCGATCAGGAGCGGCAGTCTCTGATTTCAACTATTAGCGAAACGCTCGATTATGCGATTCAGATTAATGCAGGAGACCCGGGAGAAATTGCTCTGAGGCGGCTAACGAGCGCCGAGTATGCTTATACCGTTCAGGACCTGACCGGGCTCGATTTGGATTTGGAAAAATCTTTTGTTGGCGAGGCTGTCGGCGGTGAAGGATTTTCAAACGTCGGAGAAGTTCAATTTATGCAGGACGCGACTCTGGAGCAGTATCTAAAAGCAGCCAAGTTGGTGGCGTCCCACGCCTTGATCGGTGCTGGTCCCCTTCAATTTTATTCTGATCCGGGCATGACCGGACAGGAGCTCTCCGCTATCAATCGCATATTGTCGATTTACCAGGAACATGGTTTTAGTACTGGTGCGGGAGAAGGAGCGATGCCTTATGGTCTCGACCGTTACCCCAAAGCCTTTTATGCGTCCTGGCGATACATGCATCGGGATGCGCTTAGATTACCCAATTTAACCTTGGAGGACCTTGCTGAAACCGAAGGAATTGAAATTCGGTTTTTAGAGCACATTTGGAGTGTACTCAACGATGACTCATTGTCATTCCCATCTACTGTTATCGTTAGTGGATGGCGTGAGTTACCGGCTCCTCAAGCAGAGTCCTCCGCAAACGAACAATCGATCCGTTTAGCCTGTGTTGATCTCTACGATCTGTTGCAAAGTTGGCAAAAAGCTCTCGCAGCAAATTCTGTTGATGATGAGGAAGCCCCGGCGTTGTCAGAGGATAACTTTCGTCCTACTTTGGAATACTCATTCAAAGTTCGGATAAACAAGGCGAAGGATGCCATATATTCAACGGCCAATATTTCGGTGATACCGGCAGGAGAGGGAGGGGAGGTCCCCGCTGTGCTTTGGAAAAATCCGCAAGTTGTTTTCGCGCTGCCAGGGAATGCGGATCCAATTAAGATGCCTTTGGTGGAAGCTGCCACCGATGAGACTCGGGAACTCTTAAAATTTGGTATTGGATTTGACGGTGCTCCAATCGCTCCAAGTGATTTTATTACCCTCGGTTCGCAAGAGTTGACAGTTCAGTTTTCAGGCCCTTCAGGCCTACGCGGTGCCGTCTTGTCGGTAGACGTAGAACTCGATGTCGAACATGGAGACGATTGTTTTGTGCGTTGCGTGATCTCCGACGGACGTGTGGAAGGGGAAGAGATATCGTCTACGGGTGCTGCATCGGCGCTTCTCGCCAATCCTGCCAGCCCGGACATGGAGGCACGAAAAACGGGGGTTGCCGAATTGGCACGAAACCTACCCCAGGTTTCCCATAGAAAACCGGCCCCGTCGGACCGGGATCCAATACCCGCACCCTTTGACAACACCTACAACAAACCGGAACGAAATTCCTTTCACTACATTCTCAAGTATCACCGTGATGACCGCTTTTTGGCTGAGTCGATTCTGGACGATGCGACGCGCCAGGAACTGGATATTGCTTGGACCGACTTGCTTACCTCATTTGATTACCACGACACTTTTCTGCGTTTTATCGTAAAGAAGTTTGGCCTGGATGCAGGCGAACGGACGATTGCGGATTTGACTCCTGATTGGATCGAGAAGCAGTCTCCGGAGACGGTTGGTTACATTCATCGACTATACGATAACTACCAATCTGCTACTCAAACCCTGGAATCTGCCGAGCCGGGTCACCTGGAAGACGTCTTGAGTTTTACAGAGAGAGCCTGGCGAAGGCCTTTAACGCAGACCGACCGCAAAAAGCTCGTTGGCTATTACGATTCGCTGCGTTCCCAAAAAGAACTGGATCATCCTGAGGCCGTCCGTTTGCTCTTGGCTCGTATTCTAATTGCCCCGGAATTCTTATACCGGATTGAGCAGCCGAAAGAGTCGGCGCCGGTGGTGGCGCTATCCAACTTCGAGCTCGCCAGCCGACTGAGCTTCTTCCTCTGGTCATCGCCGCCAGATACCGAACTGATGAGGGCTGCGGAGGCCGGTGAATTAAGCGTACCCGAAAATCTGGCACATCAGGCCCGCCGCATGTTGACGGACCCCAAAGCCAGACGATTTGCCACGGAGTTTTTTGGACAGTGGTTTGGCTTTTACCGTTTTGACGATTTCAGTGGAATTGACGCGAGTCACTTTACGGAGTTTTCCGATGACCTGAAGGAAGCCTTGTACGATGAATCGGTCAGCTTTTTTGAATACATCGTCACGGCTGATCGCCCGGTGGATGACGTCCTGTTTGCCGATTACACTTTTCTGAATCAAAAACTGGCTGAGCATTATCGGGTTCCATTTGAGGTGAATTCAGATTCTGGAGGTAGCCTGCAGCTGGTGCAGGGAACCCGCAAATTTAACCGGGGTGGGCTGCTTCAACAGGGAACGATCCTTGCCACGACTTCCGCTCCTTTGCGTACCAGCGCCGTCAAACGGGGAGATTGGATTTTGCGGCGCATTTTGAACACACCGACTCCGCCTCCTCCAGCGGATGCCGGGTCCATTCCGGCGGAAGAAGTATTGGCCGATGGCTTGACTGTTCGCGACCGCCTGGAGGCACATCGGCGGGATGAGTCATGCGTAAATTGTCATACACGCATCGATCCACTCGGCTTCGCCCTGGAAAATTTTAATCCGCTTGGTCAATGGCGAGAAACCTACAGCGATGGCGGCGTGATTGAGACAACGGGTATCCTGAACGATGGGACGGAGATTACAGGGATGGAGGACCTGTTTTCCTACCTGCAGCAAGAGAAGGGTACGTTTTATAATAATCTTTGCCGCAAACTGCTCGGTTATGCGCTGGGTCGAAGTGAAATTCTGTCTGATCGCTTATTAATCGACAAAATGGTAAAAAGCCTCGATGATGATAAACGATTTTCTAATTTGGTCGCTCAGGTTGTCACGAGTCCCCAGTTCCGTCACAAGAGAGGCCAAAGCATTGAGTCCGCTAAAAACACCAAGGACGAAGATTCAGATAGCCCGATTTAAGAATGCCGAACCTGCTGACATCACGAGGAATTTCCCGCCGAAACTTTTTGCGGGGTGCAGGGCTTACCTTGGCACTTCCCTGGATGGAGTCTATTCCCACTTATGCGGTGGAATCAGGTAAACGGATTGCCGCCGCTTCCGCTGGTCAGGCACCGATTCGCTTTGGTTGTCTCTTTTTCTCAAATGGCGTAGAGCCGGCGCATTGGTGGGCGAAGCAAACAACTGACGGAATGGACATCGGTCCGGGTTTGGCTCCGATGAAACCCTTTACCGAAGATTTCACTTTCATACGCGGTCTTTTTAACCAGAAGGCCGTCGAACATGACAGTGCCCATCAGGGACGAACTACCAACCTGCTTTCCGGCGCCTGGGTCAGCAAAGACCAGAGCGAAATTCGGGTCGGCGAGACGATGGACCAGGTGATGGCCAAACAGATCGGGCGCGAATCGGTGATCCCCAGTCTGGTGGTCGGAATAGAGCCGACAGAACTGCGTCTGGAGGATGGGCTCTCCATGATTTACGGTTCCAACATTTCCTGGAGCACCGACACCAAGCCAAGCATGAAGGAGATTTACCCCTCAAGGGTGTTCGATTTGTTGGTGGGTAGAGGAGATCGTGAGTTGGATCGCAGCGTTCTCGACGAAGTGCTGGCCGATGCAAATTATTTAAAAACCCGTGTCGCATATTCCGATAAACAAAAATTAACCGATTACCTGGACTCCATTCGTGATATTGAAACCCGATTAGATAATGCGGCCAAGGAACACCGGTTGGAGGGTTGGCGTCCCTCAATAAGTGAGCCCAATATGGAACGGCCAGCTGAAACCTTGCCTCAAAACATACCGGACCACATGAAGCTGATGTTGGACCTGATTGTTTTAGCCTTCCAGATGAACAAGACACGGATCGCAACCTGCATGCTGAACAACGACCTTTCTCAGATGAACTTCGGTTTCCTCGAACATGTTAAAGGTAGCCTCCACCTTGACCTCACTCACAACGGACGCGATCCGGAACTCGAGGCGATGTATTTAAAAACCAATCAATTCCATACCGAACAGTGTGCTTATCTCCTCGGGCGCATGAAAGACATCGATGAGGGAGGTCAGTCCTTGCTCGACAATTCGATGCTGATGTTTTGCTCCAACTTCTTTGATGGTGACCTTCATCAGGCCGACCACATGCCCATTATTCTCGCTGGGAAAGGTGGTGGTACTCTGCAGCCCGGTCGGGTCCTCGATTTCAAGGAGGAGGACAACAGCAACCGAAGGGCCTGTAGCTTGTACCTCTCTCTCATGGATCGAATGGGAGTTGAGCTGCCGAGGTTTGGAGACACCACACGCCGCCTGGCTGGTATTTGAGTATCGGTTTAAAACTGCAGGAATTAGGAATCGCACTGTAGGAGCGCAGCTTGCTCGCGAGTGAATGACTCAAAAGAGTAAGACGAAGAGTAAGAGGAAGATTCAATCCGCCATTACCTCATTGCTATCGGACGCGGCGTTGATCCGCGTGTCGTTTCAGGCGTGTTGGCGGAGGGACATATGTAACAAAACTCGTAGGCTTTATCGGCGGCTAAATCTTCCAGGTAGTAAAGTTCGCCAATATGGACGCCTTGTTGCGTGAGCAGGTAGTCGTGTACCGGCATGAACGATTCATGCTTTTTCTGATAAGCGACTGCATCTTCGGGGGCGGGACGGTATTCCAGGCCGCTGGTGTCACTGCCGATAAGCATGGCACCTCGTTCCTCAACCAGCCATCTCGCGCTTTCGTAAAGAAGGCCTGCGGTATCGTGATCTGCGAGTTTTTCACGATCCAGGGGATCTGACCAATATTGTATCGCTCCAGTACGAATCAGCACCACGTCTCCGGGCAGTAGCATCGTACCTTGTTTATTGAGCGCACCTTTTATGTCCACTATAGTGATTCCGTAGTGAGGTGGAAGCGCGGCTACGCCCTTGTAGTCAGCCACATCAATTAGAACCCCCCGGGCAACTATTTTTGGAATAGTGGTCGCATCGAATTTACGAACGCCCGAATCGTCTCCCAAATCGGATTCTTTTAAATCGTTATTCTCGCGGTTATCTTCACTTTCAACCGAGTGTCGGAGATCATCGATTTGAGCTGCTCCGTCGTCGTTAGTAAACAGGGCACAACTGTGCCAGGCCGTACAGATTATCGCAGACGGAAAATCGGCTTGTCGCTTAACGCCCTCCGGTGAACTAAAACTCGCCTCTTCCGCAGGACTGTGACCTGGCCAGACAGAATGGTCACGGTCGTAGATCACGCCGAGGTCATTGATTTTTCCATTCGTTGCTAAACTCAATGCGGCCTGCATGCTCTCGTCCGTCATTTCATTGAGCGCTCCGATTTCATTCTCCGGACCCCAGACCCAGCCCCAGCCTTGTCCTTTTACCCATTGTTTTGTGCCTGAGTCGCCTGCGTGGGCTGTTTGAAAAATAACGGCCAACAAGGCAATCAACGTGGTGTTGTAGGATTTGAATACAGCTTTCATAAAGTTCGAATTGATTGATGGATTTGTCAGTTGGAATATTACCCGCGTGCGTTTTGGGCCGATTTTCAATTTGCAAATATAAAAATATAAGGAATGGTTGAAGTTTGCCCTTCACCAAAGGGGAAAATTATTTTTTACGTTTCCCGAACAATTATTTCGGAGAACTGTAAGAGAAGCCCAGGTGGGACGATCGGAAAGGATTGCTGTGAGTGATCTATCGTTCCAATTTCCCGGCATGAAAATGAATTTGCCTGTCTCTTTTTTGATCCCAGTCGCTGTCGTTACGTTTCTTCTATCAGTACAGGCTCTGGGCGCTGATAAACCTGCGGTCATTGAAAAAGGCGGTCCAAAAGCCCCAAAAGTTTTGTTCATAGGCAACAGTTTCACCTTCGGCGCCGGTTCTGCCGTCCAGTTTTATCGGGCGCCATCGGTGACGGATCTTAAGGCGTAGGCCGATAGGGTCAATAGTCTATTGTCAAGTTTTCCCAAGAGGGGTAGAACGCATCGGGCCGCGACTCGGGATTTGTGAACCTGCTTCCGGTAAAAATGGCACGCTCTGTTGAACAACATTCCGATGCGTGTAAAAGAAACCGCTGACTCTTGAGAAATGAGGCGTGAATATTCTTTCCACACCGCAATCCACAAGAGTACGCATATGGTGAAAACAAGTCTGGAATCCCCCCTGATTTAGAATGGCTTTCCACTTGTCAGTTTAACCCGTTTTGAAAGTATATGTTGGCAGTGCCTTTTTCAAAAACCAATAGCAGACAGGTTTTTTCATCCAGAAATTAAAATGACTAAAAACACCCAACTTCTGATCGAGGAAATCAAGTCAGCACCGGAGAACGTTCAAAAGGAGGTTCTCGACTTCCTGCTTTTCCTGAAGTCCAAAACGAATTCGGATTCGGAAAAGACGGATGACTTGCTGCCACTGGCGCAATCCGCCTGGGCCGCCGATTGGGACTCTCCGAAGGAAGATGAAGCATGGCGCGATTTGTAAGTTGTGGTGTGGTCCGTTCACCTAACTTTCCAGTGCCAAGGTTCGACCCGCTCTTGTTCTTGCCTCGTTGACAGGTGGGGACGGGGGTGGATGATCGCCCCTCACTGGGCGCGGATTGAAACCAACATCTTCCTGACACAACCTTCCCTAAATGAGGCTTGCAGCGCGAGGACTTCGTCGAAGAATCTCCGCCAATGATTCCGGCGTAGGACAATTCTCCCTTGATCCCCGGAGTGCCAACAGCAACTTTCTATCCATAACAGGGAAACCGAGTATGTCATTAAAACTTAATTCTATCCCGGCTCGTTCAATCCTGATGGGTTGTGCGGGATTGCTGTTGCTCGCCTGTAACGCAGGAGCGGCTGAAAAAATAAAGGTTTATCGCGTGCCCAAGGAACCTGCCGCGCCGGTGGTTTCCAGCAGTTCTACTGATGACCATTTTGCTCCTGGTGTTGATCATACCGGACACAATCATGGTCCGGCACCAACTTTGCCCAAGGTTACCTACTCGAAGCCGGAAGGTTGGCTCGAAGGGGGTAGGGATGCGATGCGTGTGGTCAGTTTCAGCATAAGCAGCCCCAATGGTCAGTCGGCACAGGTCGCGGTCACACCCTTACCTGGACTGGCCGGCCGAGAGTCGCTCATTGTCAATATGTGGCGGCAACAATTCGGGATGAGCGAATTAACGGAGGACGAGGCGGAAACCGCACTTATCCCTGTGGACATTGGTGGTGCTGTTGGAAAAATGTTCGATATTGCGGGCAAATCTCCCGACGGTACAACCATCCGCATAGTCACTGCCATGAAGCATGTCGGCGAAATGAGCTGGTTTTATAAATTACAAGGTGACGACGAATTGGTCTTAGCGGAGAAACCCAACTTTGTTGAGTTTCTCAAATCGGTGAAGATCGAAGCGGCCGTTTTGGAGGATGAGCATGCTTCGGCTGCTGGTGGTTCCATGCCGGGAACTGTTAGCTCATCACAGCCACCCGCGGCTCGCAATGGGGGACCGACCTGGACAGTACCCTCAAGTTGGAAGGAGGTTTCAGGAGGTCAATTTCTGTATGCCAAATTTATCCTGTCAGGCGAAGGTGAGTCCGAGGCAGTTGTGAACGTGAGCACTTCATCCGGTGACGGTGGTGGCTTGGCCGCCAATGTGAACCGTTGGCTTGGACAGCTAGGCCAGGCCCCGTGGAGTAACACAGAAATGCAAAAGAACGTGAAAGAAATCGAAACCACCGCTGGAACCGTGCTGTTTGTGGAAATGAGTGGCACGGATGGCCGCACCGGCAAATCGACTTCGATTGTTGGTGCCCTGGTGAGCAACCGTGGTTCGACCTGGTTCTACAAACTGATGGGCGATGCCGAATTGGTGACCGCGCAAAAGGAGGCATTCACCACCTTCGTCCAAGAGGTGAACTACTAAAATGCGCAAACGCATCTACAAATTGTTAACTTCCGTTCGAGTCGCCGTCGTTTTACTGGCGCTCGGATTGATATTGGTTTTCTGGGGTACCATTGCGCAGGTGAAGCTTGGGCTTTACCAGGCGCAGAGTGAATTCTTCCGCAGCTGGTTGATTTATTGGCAACCTTCGGGTTCGGGGCTTCGTATCCCTATCTTTCCCGGCGGCTATCTTGTTGGCGGATTGTTGCTCATCAATCTATTCGCCGCCCACCTGCGTTATTACAGACCAGGGTTCAAGCGCATCGGCATCGCAATGATTCATTTGGGTGTCGTGTTATTGCTGCTCGGGCAGTTTGCAACGGACACGCTTTCAACCGAAAGTTTCATGCGGATACGCGAAGGGGCTTCGTCCAATTATTCAGAATCGAACAGTCTTTGGGAACTGGCGGTGATTGATACCTCGGATCCGAAAGAGGATAAGGTGGTGGCCATTCCCACCAGTTTGCTCAGCAGCGGTAAAGAACTGTCCGATCCTGAGATGCCGTTCAAGGTTCGCCCCATAAAGTTTTATCCCAATTCGACGCTTGCCGCCAAGAATGAGGGTGCCGGATTTGAATTGGTAAAAGCGGAAAATACAGAGAGCACAGAAATCTGGTGGCGCAGCCTGCCCAAGGTGACACAAATGAACTTTCGGGATATACCGTCCGGCCTCATCGACCTGATCGGGCCCGGCGGCGATGCGCGAACCATTCTGGTGTCCGGGCATTTTTCGCGACCCCAAACCATCACGATTGACGGTAAGGAACTTCTGTTTGAGGTGCGCCCAACACGTTATTATAAACCATTCCGCCTGCATCTGATTGACTTTCGATTCGACCGCTATGCGGGAACCAACACGCCAAAGAACTTCTCCAGCCGAGTGAGGTTGGACCGAGCGGACACGAACGAAGATCGCGAGGTCACCATACGCATGAACGAACCGCTCCGTTATTCCGGTGAAACATTTTTTCAAGCCTCCTATGACGAGACCGACGAGAAGGGGACGGTGTTGCAAGTGGTCGACAACCCCGGATGGCTAACCCCGTACTTCGCTTGTGTGCTTGTAGCTGCGGGCATGATTTGGCAATTTATGTCGCACTTGATCGGTTTCGCCACCAAACGGAAAAAAGCATGAAAGCATTTCTAAAATATTTGCCCTGGTTGTTCCTCGCACTGTTTGCGATGGAGGTACTCATCGTGTTGAAGCCAAAGAAAGAAACAGGACTTCACACCGCTCAATTCGGTCGACTTCCCGCGCTGCTCAATGGACGTATCCAGCCGCTGGATTCCGTGGCGCGCAATTCCTTGCTCCAGATTCGGAGCACCGGCGATGCTCCCTTGGAAATCCTTCCATCGTGGCAATTCTGGAGGCATGCCAAGAAACTCAAGTCAAGTGAGTGGTTGCTGGAGGTTTTCTTCAACCCGGAGATGGCAGACACACGTTCGATCTTTCTGATTCATCATCCAGATATTATCAGCGAATTAAAGCTTGGGGACCTGGGTGTCGAAAAATCCGGGCTGCGTTATTATTCGTTCAATGAAATCAAACCACAGTTTGAGGAAATAATGAAGCAGTCCCAGAGTGCTTCCGCGGTGGAAGAAGCGGCGCAACGTTCAAGCTTTCAAAAGCAGGTGTTGAAACTAGCCAACGCCATCAGCCTCTATCTTCGGCTTAAGAACAGTGTTCAGCCGGAAGGCACCGGCAATTTTACGGAGCTTTTGGCGGATTACCAATCTACGATGCCGGCTGGCATTGCCGCGGTTCGCGCCCAGCAAAGCGGCAGGGGGGTGGAGATGATGGAAGAAGAACCCGTGCGGCGGTTTATGGGCATCGCCACCCAGTTTGAGTTTACGGCAAACAATTCCTATCCGCTGTTGGTACCTCCGGTGGATCCCGGGATCGATCGGGATGGGTGGTCGAACGTGGGAGCAAGTTTACTTAATATGATTCGCGATAACACACTACCTCCCGCCGTTGAATATTATTCGCGTATCGCCGTGGCCTACACCGACTCCGATGCCTCCGAATTCAACAGCGCGGTTGCCGGATACAAGAACTGGTTGGGTAGCGATTTTGAACGCGAAGTGGGTAAAGGCCGGGCGGAGTATTATTTCAATCAAGTGAAACTGTTCCTGCATGCTACTATCATTTACATCTTTGCCTTTGTGCTGGCTGGTGGCGCGTTGCTGACTTTTGGAACGTGGCCGAATCTCTCGGAATCGTTGCGTCGGTCAGCCTACTGGCTCGTTGCACTTGCCTTCGTGGTTCACACCTGTGGGCTGATTTATCGAATGGTGTTGGAAGGCCGTCCACCGGTGACGAATCTTTATTCTTCCGCGGTTTTCATCGGATGGGGCGCGTGCGTTCTGGGCTTGATACTTGAGCGCGTTTATCGGGTCGGACTTGGTAGCGCGGTCGCGGGCTTCGCGGGATTCGTCACCTTGCTCATCGCACACAATTTAGCACTCGGCGGCGACACGATGGAAATGATGCGAGCGGTGTTGGACACGAATTTTTGGCTCGCGACTCATGTGGTCGTGGTAACGCTCGGTTATGCTTCCACCTTCGTTGCCGGCGTGTTGGCGATGGCATATGTGGTGCTGGGAGTTTTTACCCCTACGCTTACCGCCAGAAAGGAATTTGATCTGAGCAAAGCGCTCGCCAAAATGGTGTACGGCATAGTCTGTTTTGCAGCTCTGTTCAGTTTTGTGGGTACCGTGCTCGGTGGAATCTGGGCGGACCAATCGTGGGGCCGCTTCTGGGGGTGGGATCCAAAAGAGAACGGTGCGTTGCTTATCGTGATCTGGAACGCCCTTATCCTGCACGCACGATGGGGCGGACTCGTAAAAGAGCGCGGCCTGATGAACCTCGCTATCTTCGGCAACGTCATCACCGCGTGGTCCTGGTTCGGGACGAACATGCTCGGCATCGGCCTTCACAGCTACGGTTTCATGGACGCAGCGTTCAAATGGTTGATGCTCTTTGTGGGCAGTCAGGTTGCACTCATCTTTCTTGCTTTATTACCACTGCACCTGTGGAGGAGTTTTCGCGGACAAAAGGAAGAGCAATGATAGTTTCTCTGGAAAGATAAAACTTAGTAGTCGATTAATTTCCTGTAAATTGCTGTTTTGCAGATGTTCCTTTTTAGGCTGAGACTCTATTTCCCTAAACAGTTTTCCATCCAATTTTGTAATAAAACTATTCATGAATGTACGATCAGAGTCACAGGAGGGATTAACTGGTATACTAAAAATTAGCCCGGAAGAGATCTTCAAGGCTTACACGCTTGTATTGAATAAGACCCGGGAATTTTGTGCAAAACGGCAAATTTCGGAAATTCTTCCGGCAACCAATGCACGCTGTTTCGAATTTATTCAGGAAAAAATGTATTGGTTTGGAGATGCGCAAAACCCGGACCTCATTCTTCCTTCGTCGCATTCGTTTCATAAGCAATATGCAGCGCAGTATTTGGGGAATGTCTACACGATTGGACCGTGTTACCGAAGGGAGCCTAAAGCGAGACTCAACAGCCATTTGTTTTACCAGATTGAAATTGAAGTATTTGACTCTGACATCTACCAAACCCAACAACTTGCGTTGGACTATTTACGCTACGTCGAGGGTGCTTTTTGTTCAGTATTCGATCCTTCCCGAACATCCATGTTTGAGACTGTAAATTCGATGGACCTTAGAAATGAATCTGAAGTATCCATGACCACGGCTGAATTTGATCGATGGTCCAAAGAATTATCCATGACTGCAATAAATCCCGTGTGGCTTAATTACACGCCTCAAACAGTGGACCCCAAATTGAACAAATCAATCGGCAATGGTTTTTCTGCTGGTTTCGATCTGATTCTTAGCGGAAATTATGGAGAGATTATGTCTGGTGGTCTGAGAGATAAGGAGGAGATGAAAGCTTTCTTCGATGGAGATGAGTCAATCGATACTTCCCTGGAAACCAGTGGTTTCGGAATAGGTCTGGACCGGCTAATCCACATGCTCCTGGAGGCTGATTCATTGGAATCGATCAAAGTCCCTTACAATTGATCTAGCTGTTTGGTTTTCGGTCAAAGAAAGAAAGTTACCCAGGTAATCAGGTATCGATTAGCGAGCAAAGACCTTTTGAAATATTGAAGGTAAGGGCTTCAAAAGGGCTCCCCGTCTTTTGAGCACCAAACGGGACATAATCGGCGAATGGTGTCTTGTTGATATCGTATATAACGGTTTTTCCTTCATGCACCGCCCAGTCGATTCTGCCATAGTCCAAATTTAATGCTTTCCGGGCTTCCACTAGTACTCGTGGTATGGAACGCTGCTGGAGCTCCGGATCCTTCATGTTCTCTTCGTAGAGTTCCTGTTGTTCTCCTGTCCCTACATATTTTACAATGGGAGTGCGCGATACATGAATTTCATGGCCATTTCGATTTCCAAAAAAATACCAGTTGCGCAAGATGTTGCGACCTTCGGTGTCCGTTTCTGGCTGATACTTTTCTATTATCAAATTCGGATTATCCCATGCTCCTTCAGGAACTTGTTCGATGTTTTCCAGGATGGGATAGTGGAGTGGATTGAGTGTTTCCAAATGTTTCCAGTAATGCCTTTTGAGCTTGTTTGAAGAATCAGTATTACTTTGTAACTTTAGTATTTGTTTACGAGCGTGGTAAGGAACGCGGGAGATCTTATGTCTCAACTTTTGCCAACCACGGCGTCTGTTCTTCTCAGGGTAGCCTCCAAAGTTGTCCTTGGTTTTTACAATGACTCTTCCTGTGTAGTCGCTTTCCGGTGACAGGAGCGCATGGGAAAATATATCCTTACGAATACTGCCACAACGCCCATTTATCACAATGGGATACCTATTCGCATAGTCCAGGTACTTTGTGGGAACTTTTGTTTGGTCCAGATGCACGATTGCGATATCCGCCGAAACGTTTTTCTTGAGATCGGTTATCCCGACTACCTCATGCCCTTCCTCCCGCCAGAAGTTGCTGATGGATTGAATCAGGTATCCGGATTCCAGGACTGAACCTTCATCGGGGAGGCCAAGAATTGCTATACGCTTCAGTGTCAAAAGTAGCTCGTTTTAGATAAAATAACGGTTTTCAGAAAATATCCTCTTTCTGCTTCTCCTTCGCTGTCGATAGGATAATCATGTTTTTAATGAGTGCTTTCGACCAGTCTGTAGGCAGCAAATGGTTATGCCATTTTTGGTTATACCTGTTCTTGGGGTTGGGTTCTTTCGTGATTACCTTCGCTGTTACTGAGGAAACGAGCGACCAAAGAGACCTTCGTTCTGATTTTCAGGCGTTTGTGGAGTTGGCACCGTTTGAGGTGGTAGATCAACATTTGACGATTTCCGTGTTTGCAAGGTCAAAGGCCGATCGTCGGTATGCGGAGAGTTTTGCTGAGGAGGTGGTGGATATTACTTATGCAACTCTTGGCAAATCCACGGGCTATGGTTTGGTCATCGTCGGGGATGAAACAGAACCGCATCCCATGTTTGTCTATAAAATCTTCCTGAGAATGGCACGTGAAAAGCGGATTCGAATGGAGCTTGTTCCATCTGCTGACGAGCTTGAACGAATGATCCAGGAATGGGAGGATAAGGTGGAGTTCGATGAGAGAGACGGCGGCGGGGAAGATGGAATCGATATCGAATTTGAAACCCTCGTCCCGGCTCTTCCGTTACCGTTGGAGGGTGTAGCTTCCAAGTTGTATCAGATCGCTTGGGTAGAAGCATTCGATGAACGCCGGGTCGAGCAAAGGCTTGAAGCATTGACCCTTGAAGAATTGGAAAGTGATGAACTCTCTTTCTACGATTGGGTATTCTTTCTGCCGCACCGCGCTGCATTCAGCAAGGTCCTCGATGAAGTGATTCCCATCTATATGGAACAGAAGAAAGTGAATATTTTCCAGGCTGCCGCGATCCGCGTAGCCGTCTTTACTTTCAAGCCCTTGATGAAGGGAGCGTTCGAGCGAATTCGGAAGGGCATGCTCTACATGACCTTACTGAGGGCAGTGAGCGATTACTCTGAAAGTGACATCGAAGCCTTGTTGGAAACTTACATTAAAGCCCTCAGGTTTGACGGCAAAGCACGAGGCCAATCCGAGCGGGAGTTTGTAATTGAAAAAATAGAAGCGCAGAAAATTGAGAATGCCTGGTTTGCGGCACATCCCTTTGTGCCGCCGGAACCACTCGCGACTTTCGATCCCGCCGCCTACAAGAAATTCGAAGGCAAGTATGCCAGGCGGAGTAAGGCCAGTCATCGGTTTTTTATTAAGAACGGAAAAACCTATTGGCACTTTCTTGACCGCGAGCCCCGTTTGTTCTTTCCGGCTGGCGAGTATCTTTTCGTTTCTGAGGATAAGAGCATGACCATCAGGTTTCTGAACGATGAAGCGGGAAACATTTCCGGAGTAGAGCAACGCTGGGAAGACCGACGGAATATTGTATCCCGGAAACTTTAACCGGAAGCTTGGACCAGCGCATTTGTAAACTCGCTTGCAATTCAACCCAACCCGGCTCACCAAAGTTTAGGTATTAATGCGGATTTATATGGACGGCGAAGCTCTGGCAACCATGGTTTTCTCGCAACCCCTAAGAAGAAATGCCCAAAATAACAGTTAGGAAGAGATATCTATTGATCACCCTTACATTGGTGATGTTTATGACCACGTTCGTCTTTATTGGTGAACGTCAGAACAAAAGTGTTCGCCAGGAACGGGTTCTGGTCACGATAAATACGACTGAGCTAATGACACTCGATTACGATGTCCTCAAGGGTTACATCGGGACTCTATACGCAGCCAATAAGTTTGATGTGAATGCCAAAGTGGCGGGCCGGGTCGTGGAACTGCCCGTAGCGCTGGATCGCCGCAAGGTTGTCGCGTCCGGCGAACAGCGCCATCGCCACGATGCTCAGCAAGGACGAGGCCCGGAAC
>JAQBYJ010000111.1 GCA_027622555.1 Verrucomicrobiota bacterium | reverse complement strand
AATACAGGCCAATTGTATGTAGTGTAATTGAACTCGATTTTAGGACAAAAACTAAAAAACGCGGCGGAACAATAATCTTCAAATGGTTAATAGTCATGAAAGCTACACTATCGATTCTGTTAGGCGTCTTATTCGTTTCACTTAAGGTGACGGCGCAAGTCGGGTTAGAGAACTATGAATCTCTCAAAATCCTCAAGATGGATTTGCCGGCTTATCCAATGAAGATGACATTTGAAGGCATTTATGACGGGCAGGCTACCATCATTATCAATGTCGATGAAACGGGCACTATTGTGGATGTGTACCAAGAATCCTTTACTCATCCTGAGTTCGGCAGGCTTGCCGATGACTCTGTGCGAAAATGGACCTTTCAACCGGCAAAGCTGAACGGCGAGCCAGTAGGCTCCATAAAGCCGCTTATTTTCAATTTTGATGATAAACGTGGAGTCTTTTCGGTGAGTATGCAGGAAGCGGCAGCCTCTTTTCTGAAATTCGACAAGTTCAGGGATTCAAAACGTTTATACGACTTCGAGGATTTAGATGAAGGCCTTAAGCCAGAAGTTATGGGACAGCCTTTCTTTCCAGAAGAATTTAAGGATCAAGGAATAGATGGAAGCGCCACTGTAATTTTCTATGTGGATGAAGCGGGTAAAACAAGAATGCCACACCTTACGGATTATTCTCATCAGAGTTTTGGTATGGCGGCTCTGCATGCGGTAGAAAATTGGAAATTCAAAGCTCCCACAGTGAAAGGGAAACCTGCTACCATACAAGTGAGGCAGATATTTGTGTTCTCGGACAAGTCTGAGTAGGCTGACTGTTCGTTGAGTCCATCAGGTGAAAAAACGCATCGTCGTATTTGAGAAACCTAATTTGCGAATCTGCTTAACTCACAGCTCGATCTTTGAAGGGCGTAGTCCTTTCTCTTTCACCCATCTTTGTTTCCAATATTCTTCGCAACTTCTTTCTGGTGCGATAGAGCCGTGTTTCTACTCCTTTGGGAGTGCATCCGAGAATGTCTGATATTTCCTTATAGGAAAGGCCTTCGTATTGATAAAGAAGCAGTGTTGTTTTGAGGTCATGGGGTAGTCTGGAAACGGACTCACGTAACAGATAAACCATATCCTGTGTCTCTGCCGTTTGATCTGGGGATGAGGACGGTTCAACTGGATCAATGTAGACGCCGAATCTGGTATCCTGGTCCCCTTCGTCAGACATGTTTAACAAAGCAACTGTGGGGTGACGCTTTTTCCATCGACCAAAGTTACGACATTGATTTGCCAGGGTGGTAAACATCCACGCTGAAAGGCGTGTATTGGGTCTAAAGCGATTTCTGTTTTTGTACACCTTTACAAACGCTTCCTGCACCAGGTCCCGTGCGTCTGTCTCATTCTGTACGTAACGCCATGCAAAACGTGTTAATGGCTTTTCCCATCGCTCGATAATTTCATTGAGAGCGGCGTCTCGACCGTTTTTAAGTTCCTCCAAGAGTTGCAGGTCGGTCTGAGTATCATACGGCATTTGATAGGGGAGCTTGGCGCGATTAGGTTTCTTCCCTCAAACTCGTCTTAAATTCGTTTAACAGATTAGCAAAACGGACTTTCTGTTCTGGGTTTAATACTTCCCTGACTTGAGTAAGAAAATTTTCGGTAGAAGAATCACGCGTTTTGTCGAGGTCTACTTTTCTCTGCAGGTAACTATAAAATGCGATAAAATCGATTTGGTTCTTTTCAATTCGTTCTTCCTCCAGTGCAGCCAGTCTGTTTTCAAGATTTTGAATTTCATTTTCGAGACGATTGATTTTGGGTTGGTGGTCTCGATGCATGGCGACCACAACTTCGAATTGTTGGTCTGAAAGTGAAAGGTATTCCTGGATCCAGCTAAGCTGGCATTCTAACGAATTGTCGTCGCAGGGTTTGAAAGAGTTAAAGTAAATGGATTGAGTCAACAAACCAGCAGTTAAACCAATAATGACGGTAACAAGTGCCTTTTTCATTTGATCGCTTCTCCTTCAGTCAGTTTAGCCTGAGAAACTACAAGATGGACGTAGTTCTGGGCCAGTTCTTCTAATTGGACACTTTTTGCTTTAGAAACCCTGATTTCTGCTGTCAGTAATCCGATTCCTATACAAGCCGCGAAGAAAACGGAAACTCCCAATGGTTGTGAAAGGGCACTGGCCAAGCCATTTAACCAATCAGGTATGTTGCTGGTTTCATTGGAATCGGCTGCGGCAATGCGTGTCCAAACTTTGTGCTTAATTTGCGGATCCATGGCTGGAACACCTTTCCATTGGTCCAGCAATCCATTCAATTCATCTTTATCGGTCATAAATTTTATCGATTTCTATATTTCGTTAACACCGAACAAGTTGTTTACCCTTCAATCATTTACCTGGAAGGACCTTAACGTGCAATAAGAATTCTGTTGGGATTCGATTCCAAAAACAGGAACTAGCCAATGGCACTATTTGGCAGGTCTTGAAAAGGGAGCGCTGTGTCTGTGGGGAGCAGGGGTTATTTTATCCTGCTTGTCCAGAATGTCCCTGGGCAGACAAACTTGGGCCCCAGCAACGGCGTCCTCCACCTGTTTTAAGCTCTTCACTCCCAGCACCACGGATGCCAGGGCCTGCTGCGCCAAGGTCCAGGCTACGGTATATTGCGAGAAAGGTACCCCGGCTTCCATTGCCAGTGCCTCGGTGGCCTCCAGTTGATCGTAGATTGTCTCATCAGGATTAGAAATCCAATTTGGGTTTTCCTGCATGCGCGAACCTTCCGGAATCGCCTGTCCACGCTTGTATTTTCCGGTCAGCAGTCCGCCCTCGAGTATTTGGTAGGGCGTAACACCAATGTTATGTTTCTCGCAAAACTCCAAATCGGTATTGAACCCTCTTTTCAGCATGCTGTAGGGAATTTGCGAGGACACAGGTTTTGGCCACCCATACTTGTCGGCGATCCAAAGCAACTCGCACAAGTCGAAGGCAAAATGATTCGATACTCCAAAGGACCTCACTTTGCCCTGGCGAACGGCCGTTTCAATAGCGCTCAGAGTTGTTTCAAGTGGAGTGTGTGCATCTGGCCAGTGGAGAATGTAAAGGTCTATGTAATCAGTCTTCAACCGTTTGAGACTGGCGTCCAGTTCGCGGCCGATAGTGGACGGAGACAGTCCCATGTCTTGTGGTCCGGGCCCAAGAGGCGCTCCTACTTTCGTAGCCAAAACGACTTTGTCTCTTCGATCGGCGAGTGCCTTTCCCAGAATTTCTTCAGCCACCCCACCAGAGGAGCCAAGATAGCGACTGTACCCTTCGTAAACATTTGCTGTATCGATAAAGTTGATGCCCAGGTCAATGGCACCATGGGTGATTTTAATGGCATCTGCTTCTTCAACGGGGGAACCGAATGTCATAGTGCCGAGGCACACAGGGGAAACGAGGAGGCCGCTTGAGCCGAGTGGTCGTAATTTCATAAGTGTCAATATCAGGAGTTAAAGTCGCGGTAGACTGAAAGGAGAAGTGGGTACCTGGCCGTTTACGGTTGCTCTCAGCTTTTCGCTTAGTTTGCGAATGGTTTGTTGGTGTTCTTCTTGAGATGCGAGGTTTTTAAATTCGTGTGGATCGTTAGCATGGTCGTAGAGTTCTGCACCTTGTTCTCCTTCATTCCATTCGGTGTAGCGCCAGCGATCGGTTCGAATAGTTGCTCCCATAACGGGTAATCCATCGCCTGGTCGCAGGACTTGTGTGAAGGCGTCACCTTTCCACTTCCTGGCTGGGTTCTTGAGCAATGGAACCAGGCTTTTACCTTCGATTTCTTTGGGAGATTCAAGTCCGCAAAGCTCGGCGATAGTCGGGTAAATATCCACAAACTCAACAATCTGCTCGCTGGCCTTTCCGTTTCCTTTTTGACCTGGAGCATAAATGATCAGAGGAGCAGAAGCGGATTCTTCAAATAAACAGCGTTTCTGCCAGATGCCGTTGTGTTCACCAAGATGATAGCCGTGGTCACTCCAGAAAGCTATAACGGTGTTTTCCGCCAGTCCCAAGTCTTCCAGGGCATCCAGTAAACGGCCCACTTGTGCATCCACAAAACTGACACTCGCATAATAGGCCTGTTTTGCTCTGAGAACATCCTCAACAGCCAGATTGTAATTGGGAACCGGGTTGTTGTGGGCAAATGCCACCTTCGGGATGTCTGCTCGATCATCTTCCGGTGCATAGGGCATCTTGATTGTTTCAATAGGGTAGAGGTCCCAATATTTTTTTGGAGCGACATAGGGTGTGTGTGGGCGAAAGAATCCGGCGGCTAAAAAGAACGGGCGATCTTTGTTCTCCTTCATCAGTTTAATGGCTTCGGTCGCAATCATACCGTCGGTTTGTTCTTCGTCGGTTCCTTCGGCTGCCAACCAACTGAGAGCCGCGCTGATTTGTCGATGCGGCTCGAGGTTAGTGATGAGATGTTCTTCATCCTTGTCGCGACCCTTTGGATTTACCACCTGGTTCCAGGAAGCTGGATCGTCGAGTCCGTTGGTGCCAATCTGCGCGGGTACACCGTAGTGATATATTTTTCCAACGCGCATCGCCTTGTAACCTTCGGTCTGAAACAATTGAGGAAGGGTGACAGCATCAGGAACGGCATCTCTGAAATGGACTTCTAGATCGTACACCTTGATGGTGTCTGGACGAAGACCTGTCATCAGGGAAGCACGAGTAGGATTGCAAAGCGGTAGTTGGCAGTAGGCGTTGTCAAACCGAACTCCCATTTCGGAAAGGCGATCCAGGTTGGGTGTAACCGCCACAGGGTCGCCATAACAACCAATCGCACTGGTCAGATCGTCCGAGGCGATAAAGAGGACGTTGAGCTTATCAGGCTTTTTTGAAATTCCAGCGGTTATCGAAGTAAGGATAAAGCACAGTGGAAGGATAAGTCTGATTAATTTAAACATAGATGGCCGATTAATTTGCTGAGTTAGCGGGAATTGAGGCCATGTTTCAAGACTAGCTCCTCTCCTTCAAGGGTATATCAAGTTTTCTGTTCAATTTTTAGCAGAGCGAACTCTAAAAATCTCTGAGATCAGTTGCCATCCTTCTCGGTTGTCACATGCTCTGGATTTGCCTTGATGTCTCCAATCGGATTTATCCGATCGACGGAGAAGCTTATGTATTTTTAGGCAATTTCAATTAAGTCACTTTTCTTTGAAAGTATGAACATAACGCTAGTTAACGAACGAGACATAGGCCCGGAGCTGGATAAGAAGATAAAAGACAGCCTGTGTTTGTGTTTTCCGGATGACCGGGTGGCCTTTTCACTATCTCGCGGGTGGCACAATTCCTTTCCCGCATGGAGTTTATATTCAGAGGAGAGTAACCGCATCATTTCCCATGTCGGTGTAATCGATAGAAATATTCGGATCGGAGACCAGATGGTCCGTGTTGCTGGCATGCAGAATATATTTGTGTTGCCCGAGTTCAGAGGAAAGGGACTCTGCGACGCACTCATGAAAGAGGTTACAAAGAGGGCAGGTGAATTGGGTTATGATTATGGCCTTCTGTTTTGCATCCCTGTAATTGAAAAAGTTTATGAACAGTGCGGCTGGGCCAATTTGCCGAATAAGCGTATTATTCATGTTGATGTATCCGGAAAAGAATGCGTACTTCCGGACAAGAACATTGCCATGTATTATCCTCTGACAAGAATTACGTTTCCTACCGGGGATATTCATCTTCAAGGTAACGATTGGTGAGGGCGATTAGTTGGATTCAATGCATATAGAAAACCAGATTCGTATTTCTCCTGATGCTGTTGAAAGACACATCAAAATGTTGTCTGAAAGTATAGGTGTTCGTCTGGCAGGTTCAACGGGAGAGAAACGTGCCGAAAGCTATATCGCAGCCGAATTGAATGACTATGGTGCCCAAATACTGATTGAAGAGTTTCCTATTCAAGAGCGAGCTGTAGAAAAAGAGACACTCCTTGTTGAGCTGGCCGGGAAGTGGCATTCCTTCTCGTGCTCTCTGTTGGGGAATGCCTTGGGCACCGATGGTAAAACAATTGAGGTGCCGATTGTGTTCTTTTCCTCACAGACCGACTACCAGCGAAAAGATCTCTCCTTTCTCACGGGGAAAGCGGTGGTACACCTGGGAAGCCACATTGAGAAATCCGGAAATTATAAACGTTTGTTTGATGCGAAGCCGGCGTTTGTTCTGTTCGTAGATGTCCGTTTCCCTGGCACGGTAGCAACGTCGGACGGCATGTTCCCAGCATACATCCACAAGCACGGGGCGATGACCATTGCCAGTGTTGCATTTTTGGACGCGTGGAGGTGGAGACAGGAGGATGCAAGTGCGGCAAAACTTTGTGTTCAGGGAGAAATGCGAAGGAGCTCATCTTCAAATATCATCGCGGAGTTGCCTGGATCGGACCCGAACTCTGAAATACTTTTTGTCGGCGCCCATCATGATACCCAGGCGAATTCAGTTGGTGCGGACGATAACGCCACAGGAGTTGCTGCCATGTTGGCGATAACCCAGGCACTGGCAAAACTGCCGCGCAAGCGTACAATTCGTTTGATCAGCTTTGGCGCAGAAGAACAGCTATCCGTCGGCAGTTCATTTTATGTGAGACAGAGGCGGAAGGAATTGAAAGAGCGAGGAGGTTTCATGTTCAATTTCGATTCTTTTGGCTCCTTAATGGGCTGGTCGGAACTCACCTGCTGCGGCTCTAAGGAAATGGGTGACTATTTAAATCGATTCTTCATGGATCAGGATGAATACCTTGCTGTTAAGCACGAAATCGTTCCCTACACCGACCAATTCCCTTTTGCTGCAGCTGGTATTCCGGGAGTCTATCTTGGCCGTTCAAATTGTACCTCGGGTCGCTTCTTTCACCATCGCCCGGACGACACGCTGGCTCGTGTCAGCATTCCGCTATGTGCTAAACTCATCCAGGCTGCATGCCTGAGTATAAACACATTGGCGAATGTCGAAGTAATGCCGTTCCAGCCAACTGTCCCGGAAGAGTCGAAGGAAGAAATCGATAAGTTGTGGCAGGAAATCTTTGGTGGCTGGGAAGGGTTTATTTAGCTTGCATTTACGAAACCGTATTCACGGCTCCAATGAAAACCGAGACCTCAAGCGAACTGTCCAGTTACTCCTTCAAGGGGATCAAAACAACCATGATTCTGTTAATAAAAAGACAGAATCATGAATGACAAAATCATTGGGGTGGATTTTTGATTCGCCGCAAAATGGGGTATAAAGATTAGGTTCGGAAGCCTGTGCAGCATTTTGCTGCACGTCTTTCCGGTCTTGAGCGCAAAGTGTAAGAACGTTTTCTTCAGTCTTCCAACGTGTCTCGCCAGAGCCCTTGAACAGCGGCGGACGTTGAAAGCGACGGATGGAGCCCGCGATTCGTGAATCCCGGATTCCCGACTAAAGTCGGTCCTACATTTGTTTTCGATGAAAACAACCCCGTAGAAAGAAACTAGGCTCTTTCATCTTAGTGACAAAACATGGACCTTTATTTTTTCAAAACCTTGCTTCAGACTTCGTCCTCATGAAGCACTTCTATTCTTCTTTCCTCTTTGGCTTAGTAATTCTTCTGAGTCTCGCCCAGATGCTTGTGGCCCGGTCCCCCAACATCGTCTTTATCGTTGCAGATGATCTGGGCTATGGTGATCTGGGTTGTTACGGGCAGGAAAAGATCCGAACTCCTAACGTGGACCGAATTGCGGCAGAGGGGATGAAGTTCATTTCGCACTATGCGGGAACTGCAGTTTGCGCCCCTTCGCGGTGCGTGCTGATGACGGGAAAAGATCCGGGTCACGCCTACGTGCGAAACAACCGCGGAATGGGGCAGGGGAATGTCATCGGCAGGCCCGAAGTCGAGGGTCAGTTTCCGATTCCGGACGAAGAGGTGACGATTCCGGAGGTGCTGCAAACGTCAGGATACGTGACCGGTGGATTTGGAAAATGGGGACTTGGCGGGCCCGACTCAACTGGGGCTCCTTTAAGGCAGGGTTTTAATCGCTGGTTTGGTTACAATTGTCAGAGCGTCGCGCATAATTTTTATCCGACCTACCTTTGGGACGACGACAAGACCATCGAGCTCGATAATACGCCATTTTCTGCCCACGACACCTTTCGTCCGGATGAAGATCCCAACAATCCGGCGAGTTACAAACGTTTCGAGGGCAATGAGTATTCAGCGGATCTGATTGCCGAAGAGGCGCTGAATTTTATCCGGGATAACAAAGACAAACCCTTCTTTCTCTACTGGCCAACCACGGTGCCGCATTTGGCGTTGCAGGTCCCGGAAGACTCGCTGCAGGAATATATCGGTGAGTGGGAGGATCCTCCCTACAGGGGTGGAAAAGGTTACATTCCTCACTTCAAACCCCGGGCTGCCTATGCAGCTATGATCACCCGCATGGATAGGGACATCGGCCGGGCCATAGATTTGGTGGAAGAACTCGGCCTCGATGAAGACACGATCTTTGTTTTCACCAGCGACAATGGTCCAACTCATGGTACTCATGAGGGGTTGGCAGGCACAGATAGTATTTTCTTCAACTCCCATGGAGGACTACGCGATGGCAAAGGAACGCTTTACGAAGGTGGCATTCGCGTGCCTTGTGTCGTACGCTGGAAAGGACATATTTCTGCCGGAACTGTTTCGGAAAGGGTAACGGGTTTTGAGGACTGGATGCCTACATTGGCAGATTTGGCAGGGAATGGGAAGGTGCCTGGAGGAATCGATGGAATCAGTTTCGCACCAACGCTTTTGGGAGAGACCCAATTGGAACGACATTATTTATATCGTGAATTTCCCGCTTATGAAGGCCAACAGTCCATCCGCGTCGGCGATTGGAAGGCGGTGCGCCAGAAACTGATGCCGCGAGGAAAAGCGGTGCCGGTTGTAAAGACGGAACTCTACAACCTGAAGGACGATCTTGCCGAAATTCGCGATGTGTCAGCTCAGCATCCGAAGATTGTGGCTGCGTTAGAGTTACTCATGCGGGACCACCGTACGGTAAGTAAAGAATTTCCCTTTCCGATTTTGGATGGCACGGTCCAATAAATTCAGTTCTGTTATATTATTCTTCTAAACGAGAAGCACAATCAGTGTTTCATCGGAATCAGGTCCGGGTACCATTCGCTCAGAAAGCTTAGGATGTCTCGTATTGATATGATGCCGACAAGTTGCCCTTTGGACGTGACGGGGAGGTGGCGAAAATGGCCAACCGACATTCGATTGAGCGCAAAAGCAATGGGAGTATTAATATCCAGCTGCTCAGGATCAATCGTCATATACCTGGTTACTGGTTGGTCCGCTGATTCTTCGTACTTCTCTCCTACACGAATAAGCACATCACGCTCACTAAATACTCCGACTATCTTGTCTGCCGTTCCTATGAGAACGCAACCGATGTGTTTCCCTCGAAGGAGGTTTACTGCCTCGGCCACGGTTGTCGTGGGGGGGATGATTATCGGCGTCTTTGGGTTAAGCGTCGATAGTGCATTCTCCATGATGCTTTTTCCAACATCTGAAACGGAAAGCGGAGCTTCGTGACTGGTCAGATCCTGTGAGCAGTTTTCGCAGCTGTCGGCACCGGTGATATTGCTGAAATGACAATAGGGACAAATCATAACTTCTTCTTAATTTACCCTCCTCCTTGGCTTGATGGGAAATGATGGGGTGCTGGAGGTAGATTGTAAACTGCGGTAGGATGATAATCTGCAAGAAAATGGACGACGGTTCTCACGGAGATCATTCCAACCGGAAGACCACCAGCATTGATTATGGGTAGATGCCGAATTCCGCAATTTTGCATTCGCGTAAGTACTTTATGAATTGGTTCATCAGCGTTTGCTACTGTTGGGTTAGGGGTCATGAATTCTGTGATTGGAAGATCGAATGCACCTTCTTTTCCAATGACCTTAGTTAATAAGTCACGCTCAGTGAATATACCTGAAAGTTTTACTCCGTTCACGACGAGCAGACAGCCGGTTGTTTCTTGACGCATGCGATTAACGGCTTCGCGGACCGAAGATGTCTCTTGGACAGCAACCGGTTTTCTATGGCCAACATTGGCTACAGTCTCCTGTTCTAATGCTTTACGTAGTTCCATAGGTTACGACGGCGATTGGAAGTATATGCAACGCGTGGGAATCATCAAGCATTTCATAATTGAGCTTCGCTAAGATCTCAATCTTTTTCTTTAGACCGGATTCACATAGGGCAATTTTCAACCTGCCATGGACAAAATAACTCAAAATATTTTAGAGTTTGAATCATCAATCAGGTGAGAAAGGCTTGGGCGATTATCTCATTCTTTGGTAACTCTAAATGCCCCGTTCATCGTCAACCAATGGCCAGGGAAGGTACAGACGAAGTGGTGATCGCCGGGTTCTTTAGGAGCCTGGAAATGGAGAGTGTGTTTGCCACCAGGCTGAACGATGAAGGTGTTGGCAATGACCTCAGGGACTTCGGGTGTGTAGTGTTTATCAGCAGCTTTCGGGTCGTTTAGCATCGAGAAAGATAGATCACCCACTTTCTTTAGATTTCCCTCGGTAACAAAAACAACGTTGTGAGGCATGATATCCGGATTTTCGAAAATCAGTTTGATAGCTTCTCCCGCAGTGGCTTCGATCAGGTTTAAATCGAATTGTAAAGTGTTGCCTGCTTTAAGGACGATGGTTCTTTCGCCTTCTATGAATGATCCTGATTCCGTTACAATGCTGGAGCTTGTGGGATTGTCGATGCGCAGATGAATGGTTGAGTGTTTGTGTTCTACCGCTGTGATAATTCCTGGAGCGTCAAAATGCTTTCCTAGTTGAAGGATCGATGGAAACAAATCGGTTTTGAATGTTTTCCCATCGCTTTCGGCCCCATGCATACGAATGTGCATTTGCATTACTGGCTCGATATCGGGCATC
This sequence comes from Verrucomicrobiota bacterium, assembly GCA_027622555.1. Lineage (NCBI taxonomy): Bacteria > Pseudomonadati > Verrucomicrobiota > Verrucomicrobiota bacterium. Next base: position 5,924 of record JAQBYJ010000111.1, on the reverse strand, counting down.
TCGAGGAAAAGCGATTTTCCCGAATTGAGAAGTACAACTGAGCGGACCTTTACAGGATCGTGACCCAAAGAGTCTGGTGTTCGATGAGAGAATTCTGGCGAACCGTAACGCTTGGCGTACTCATAATCCCATTGCTGAACAAAGAAATTGTTTGGATCGGTAGAGATAGACTTATCCAACAGGATAGTAAAATCAATGCGTATACCATTGGAATGAACCTGAAACCCAATCGGCTTGCGAAAGGGTTGTCCTGTATAACGGACGCGTTGAAGACAACCATCTGTAACCGAGTAATCCCCCCAACCATCCATGCCTACCGTATAAAGTTGTCCATCCTTGGGGGAGAACGCACCTCGCATTATGCCACTTGAAAAATCGCCATCCAGCGGAACTGTGGCACCCTGAGGAACGGAAGTGGAATCGTCTCTCAAGACAAGGTAGTGAGTGGAGTATCCATAAGATAGTCCAATAGTGTGATTATTGAGAGGTCCCCATTGTTCGCTTGTCGCCGCAATAAATCCTCCAGTAGAATTATCAATTCCTCGCGGAATGAAGCAGAGTGGGGCAGCGATTGTGGAAACGGGACCGTCTCCGGGGTGTCCGTAGAATTCTCCCTGTTGGACCTCGATGACCATGGAAGCAGGTGTATCCGTGCCTTCTTGGGGTCCAACCAATACGCGGCCTTGAGCATCGATACCGACGCCCATGCAGTTGCGGACACCGTAAGCGAAAAGGTCGGTCTTCCGATCGGATCCTGTGCGATAAACATCTTTCCAGTTAACAAAGTAAAAGGCCCCGTCCTGTGCTCGAACGAGTCCAAACGAATGGCTATGGCTTTTATCTCGTCCGTCAAAGTCGTTAGCCCAGTTTTCGTAAAAATCTGCTTCGCCGTCACGGTTTAGATCAAGGAGTCGGGTGATTTGACCACGTTCCATTACGAATACGCCATCGTCATCGATGTGGATACCCATGGGTTGATTGAGACCGGTAGCGAAACGTTTCCAGGTAACTTTTCGGAGAGATTCATCAAGTCCGGTGACCTTCCATACCTCCCCTGTCAGTGAACTGACCAATGCGGAGCCATCTTTCAGGAACGCGATCCCGGAGAGTTGCATGACGCTTTTAAACGGGTTATCGAAAGGGACCGGAATGGTATCCAAAACATAGGCACCATTATTATTCTTAGCCGCAAGGGAACCTTTTAAGGTTATGCTTTGAGGCCATTGAATGTTACCTCCATTTAGAAATTCTGATAATGGTGCATCCGCAGCATCGTTCGCATGAGTATCTTTGACGAATCCAGTATTGCCGATGGCGATACCGATGCGCGATTCTGGTGGAAGTTTTGGAAGATCCAACCAATAGATACCATTCTCAATGTTTACAGCGACTTTTTTGAAATGAGTAACAACTACTTTATTCTTCGGTATTGTTCCTAACCGATGACGGCCTCCCGAAAACCCATCAGGGAAGTGTAGTGTCCGAAGTAGAATCGGTTTTCCATTTTGCATTGTCGACCAAGGAGAATCCAGAACTTGCTTTCCGTTTACTTCATAAGAGAAAATTATTCGATCCTCGAATCGATAGTAACCGTGGTAGGTATAGTTCGCCTCTTTTGATTCAACGGTCCATGCCAGTGATGGATCGTTATCGGTAAACCACATATCTCCGTCCGGAAGGGCATTTCGTGAGGTTCCCCATCTCCAGGGATCAAAATTAATAAAACCGCCTTCCCAAACGCAGCGATAGCTAAGCGAAAGTGGGTCAAAGCTAATTCCCATGCTTCCTGCTTCACCTAAATGGGCGGAAACCCCTTTTCCAAAATTGAGTTGTTCGTAGCGAACAGATTGTCTCCAAACAGGACCCATTTCGATATTGTTCCAGCGACCGTCTTCTCCGTCATTCTCGCTATGTAGACCCCAGTGGCCATGAAGCCCTGCATCAAGCCCTGGAAATGCTGGCAGTATTTCGGGAAAGGATTCCTGCTTCATATAATAGTCCGCCTGTCGCTGATAAAAATCATAGACCCGGCCTTCGTTGACTTCTGCATCCGTGAACGCATGGACGTCTCTATTTCCTTCTATTTCAATGTAGGAATGTTTTTCAGGCGAGGCAAGGTTGAGTGGTTCTTGTGCATACGTCCTGCCCAATGAAAGAAGCATGAAAAAGATTAAGGGTGTTTTAGGAGACATAAATTAAGTTGGCAGCAATTGTGGACTTATTTGTGTCCCAAAGATCGAAGATGCGCAATTTGAATACATGAATAGCATCAAGAGTCATTGTGATAGTCCACTAATTCAGAAGTCCTATTTCAATAGTTAAACGGACATTTTTCTTTTCTGACTCTGGCGATTTATTTCTTGGTTCAATATTAAAGTATTTACCTTCTCCTCTTCACTTGAAACGTTTGAAGACGTATCTATGAATTCTTTGATAAGCACTTTTGAAAACTTCTCTTTATGGCACGTGGTTGGGTTTGTAGGAATTGGCTGTTTTATAATGCGCTGGGCGATACAAATCTGGTTTTCCAAAAAAATGGGTGTTTCGACTTTCCCTATTCACTTCTGGTATTTCAGCATAACAGGCAGTCTCCTTTTAATCGTGTATTTCTATTTTGGTAATCGGGATATTATCGGGATTCTGGCGAATTTTTTCGCCCTCGTGATTTCGATCTTTAATCTCAGTTTAAGAATTCGTGAGTCGGACAGCAATGGTGCATCCACATCCAAAATAAACATCAACTGATGGGGCAGGAAATCACTATTCTTGGAGGAGGACCTGCCGAACTCGCATTGTCGCATTACGCGCGGGAGGCGGGAATTGGTTACAAATTATTCGAAGCGAATAATCGGGTTGGAGGAAATGCGATCACGTTTCGATCAGGTGATTTTTCCTATGACTCAGGTGCGCATCGCTTTCATGACAAAGATAGCGAAATTACTTCCGATATTCTGAATCTAATGCAAAACCGTATTCAGAAGATAAATGCTCTAAGCCAGATTTATTCCAATGGGAAGTTTATCGATTTTCCGCTTTCACCTTTTAATTTGGCCTCGAGGATGGGTTTTATTGAAGTACTGCGGGCTTTTATATCTTTTGTTCACGGGCGATTGTTTCAAAATACGAAAGACGGTTCTTTTGAGAGTATGAGCCGGAGTAAATATGGTGCCTATCTTGCTGATCGGTTTTTATTAAATTATTCAAAAAAATTGTGGGGCATAGACCCTAACCAACTTTCACCTAAAGCGGCGGGAAATCGTCTCAAGGGTCTCGATCTTAAAACATTCCTGTTGGAAGCTATAGGAGGATCCAAAACAAAAACGACTCACCTGGACGGTGTCTTTTATTATCCCACAAACGGCTATGGTAACCGATGGATGCATTGGCGGGTAACGACCTCGGGAAAAGCATAGAAACCGCGTCAGCTATCACCGCCATTAAACATCGGAACGGGAGTATTCGTTCTATCCAAATAAATAACGATACCTGGATTGAAGTTGACGAGGTATTCAGCACTTTGCCTTTGGGCTTACTCGTTCGTTTACTTTCACCCGCCTTACCTGAGCATATTCTCGGTTTGAGTCGGAAAATCAAATTTCGAAATCTGATTCTGGTGGCACTTTTTATCGACAAAAAGAGTCTTTCTGAAAATGCCTCCATCTACTTTCCTGATCCTGATATCCCCTTCACTCGTGGATATGAGCCAAAGAATCGATGTTCTGCCATGGCACCGGAGGACAAAACGTCCCTGGTTGTTGAGATACCCTGTTATGAGGACGACGACGTATGGTGTGAAGAAGAAGCTACTTTGGCTACAACGGTTATTCGCAAACTAACCGAATCCGGATTATTTGAAGAAAACGATGTATCTGATTATAAAGTACGACGTATGTTCAATGCTTACCCGGTTTTAAGTCAGGAATCGACAATCTATAACAGGGAGATAATCAATTACCTGGGAAGTTTCAAGAATCTGGTTATCCTGGGACGAAATGGTCGTTTTGAGTATACGCACACGCATGATTTAATGCGTGATGCAAAAATGACTATTCGTGATTACAAAAGCAGATATGAAAGCATTGTTTAAGAGTCCGGCGCGTTTCCTTATTGCCGTTTTTATATTACAATTGATTTTTTCCTATGCAGGAATAGCTTGGGTTTATAAGACCGCTTTCCTGTTTGGTGAGGTGACGCATGAGGACGGAGAACAAACGTTTTTGGGATCCATGTTAAATTTGTCCCATTTTCTACGGGAAGTTCCCATAGCGATTTTAATGTGCCTGGGCAGTGTGGGTGGCTTTTTATTCCTTGGTACAAAGAATCGAGAGCCGGTTTTTCGGAAACCTGGCGTTGGAAAAATTAGGATACTCTGGATTGTAACAGCAACTGTGCCAATTCTTGCAATTTTTCTATGCACAATAGAAAACGGACCTTTGTCTGTTTGGTACGAACTGGCCCAATACAAAACTCGTGGCGATACGCTCGTGTACGGAAGTCATTGGTACAACCATTTGTTGCATTCGCTTTTCATCCCCTTTGAATGCCTGGTAATCTGCTCATTCTTCAGGATCGTCAGGGAGGAGGTTAGAGGTGATTGCCCCAGTGCGGGCTCAAGATACTTGTTCGCATGGTTGGTATTGTTCTTTTGTCTTTCAGCCGTGTTAGGTTTCAGAATTGTTTGGGCCATGGATCCACTTTATCTCGCTCACCAGCTGCGCGAAATTGGAACACATGGCACTTTGAGTGTGCCGTTGATCCTGGGACTTTGTTTTTATCTGGAAAGTAAAAGTTCGGCTGGAAATTCGACCGAATCCAAACCGTCCCAAAAAAGTTTTATCCCCATACTCCTACTTTCTCTTTTGATAACTTTGATTATCCCCCTTTATATTGTATTGGCCTTGCGGAATGTTGAAATTCTGGAGCTCGCCCAAAAGGAAGCAGGCTATCTGGAACTATTTTTCTCTCACAATTTTGAGCATTTAATTGATTACGTTTTTATGGGCCTTCTCGGCTCCGCCTTATACCTTACAGCTATTAAGTAATGTCCAAAAAACTACCTTCCCAAAGTATCTACCGAGTCAAAAGTTTAACTATTTTAGGCGATGACTAAACGCTTAGGATAGCCATTTAGATGTAGTGAAGGATTCAAATAATGTTCACATGGGTCTCTGGCTCTTATTGGCATGTTGCCTGTTGAAGTTTGTCTTTATTGCTGTGTTTGTGATCCCTCCCTGGGACGTGGCTGATGAGGTAGGCCACTTGGCATTTATTAAGCACCTGGCAACCGGAAATGGCATCCCGGTACTGATGGAGACAAAGGTGGACGAAGGCATGTGGAATGCTATCGCAGGGAATACAGAATTACCGCCAGGGCATAACTGGATCGCACAACATCCCCCTTTGTATTATCTGATTATGATTCCGTCTTATTGGGTGGGTGATTTCCTTGGTGATAGTGTGGAATATCCCTTATTTGCGGGACGTGTATGTAACGGATTCATGATGGTTCTGGCTCTTTTCATTCTTTATCGAATGATCAAACTTTACTCTGACAACGATCTGCTCGCTTTATCGATTGTGGCAATGGTGGCCTCCATACCCATGGTTAGCCAGACGGCAGCTGGTGTCACTAACGACAGCCTGGTTCTATTGTTGTCCGTAGTTTTAACATGGCGTTGGATGTGCTTTTATAGGACACTATCTAAACGGGATTTGATCCTTGTTGGATTGATCCTTGGCCTCTGTGGAATAACCAAATACACGTTACTTCCAGGAATAGCTGCGGTTTCCGCTTTTGTTGTGCTTTACCTCATTCAGCAAAAGCAAGCTTCCACAAAATTAGTGGTGATGTTTCTATGTTGAACAAAGCCGCTTTGCGGCAGTGAAGGTTTAAAACTGTGTGAGTTATAGGCATAGCATATGGG
>JAQBYJ010000110.1 GCA_027622555.1 Verrucomicrobiota bacterium | reverse complement strand
AAAAGGAGCTGGGTGGAAGAAAAGGAAGAATTTTGTCAAAAATGAAGATATGACCCCGTTCCTTATCCCGAAATCATGGGAGGGCCCCTGCATTCACTGCGTTGGCTGGTAAGGGTCCTGACTGCCAGGGGATTGCCATTGAAGAAGGGAAGCCTGGTGATCCCCGGCTCTCCGGTGGAATTGGTGACCATTGATCGGGATACGGAATTAAAAGTCACTGTCGAAGGGGTGGGCGCTTTAGTCGCTTTCTTCAGGAAACAAAATTGAGGAAAGTTGCAGATCCGGACAAAGAGGGCTCGATCCTTCTTGTTTGTAGTGATTCAGGGATTTCAAGATTACCGTTTTTTCAGTCTTCTTTCCCAGGTGAAAAGATTCCCATTCTGAAGGCTTTGGCGACAGCTGCCGGCGCGTTCTGCACGTGGAGTTTTTCGTAGATGTGGGCGACGTGAGTCACCACGGTGCTGATGCTAATGCGTAGGTGATCGGCGATTTCCTTTTTTAGGAAGCCTTCCCCAAGCAGTTTGAGGACTTCCATTTCCCGTTCGGAAAGGGGCTGCTCCATTTCCACATTCGGGAGTTTTGCCTTCAGGGTTGTCAGGATAAACCGGGCTATATTGGCATCCAGCGAAGCACCTCCATTCGAAACCATTCGGATACCCTCTTTGATCTGGTTTACGGAAGAGGATTTTAAAAGATAACCCGATGCGCCGAGGGTGATGGCCCGCAGTATATCCGCCTCCTTGTTGGACTGGGTTAATACTATTATTTTTGATTTAGGCACATAGTCTTTAAGCCAGCTGATGGAATCGAGGCCGTTCATACCTGGAAGGTTCAGGTCGAGCAGGATGACATCCGGTTCCTTACCATGCTCGAGATTCTGCATGCAGCGAAGGGCACTTTCAGCTGAACCAAACTGACTTACTAATTCCATGTCTGGTTCTTTATCCAAAGCGAGCTCAACGACCTCCCGGTATTCGGGATGGTCTTCAACCAATACAATGCGGATATTTCTTTCCATGGATTTGGCTTATCTGTGGCGTCCCCACCTCCGGGTTCGAAGCTTCAGATTAATGCAGGTGCCACCCGTTGCGGGACGATCAACGCTAACCTTGGCACCCAACAGTCGCGCCCGGCGCTTAAGAGATTTCGGAACTCCATTTACCCTGAACTCTGAAATACCTCGTCCGTTATCACTTACGGATAAAAGGATCTCCTTGTTGTCAGCCATCAAGTGAGTGGTGAATTGGGAAGCCTGGGAATGGCGGCTGATATTCACCAGACATTCATTATAGAACAGGATCAAGTCGAAGCGCGTGTTTGGTTTGAGTTTGTTTAAATATTCTTCCCCTTCTATCGAAATGTTGTTTTCGAGCTTGGCCATTATCCGGCGGGAAGCACGCAGTATGTTTTCTTTTATGTTGGTATTGAGTCCGTTGGCTTCCAGCATGTCGGTACAGTGGCGTACGGCTGCGCCACTCTGCTCGGTGACTCTTCGAATACGTTGATGGAGCATGGCTAATTCTTCCGTGTCTTCTTTGGCGTCTTCTGCCAGATCGCTCAATAAGCCAATGGTGTGGAGGTCAGCTCCCAATTCATCGTGCAAATCCGCAGCCAGACGCTCCCGGATTCGGGCTACCTGGCGCAGGCGGAGTATCCGGTCGATGAGTATGGTGATGACGATGCCGACGGCAAGCACGACAGCCAGCCATGCCAGGAGGCTAAGGTACTCCTTTTGACGGGCATAGTGATGGTTTAATTCCGCGAACACGATGGGACGTTCTGTCTCCAGTTCGTGCCGCCGGGCCAGTTCGTTTAACCACTCCCGAATCGGAAGGATATTGCCATAGAGATTTCGCCCGTCCGTCAGGGCGGAATAAGAACGGTTGGGAAAAGTGAGTTTGCAATTGCCGGTGGTGGGTTTGCCGAAGGCAACGTTCCGGCCTTTCGAAAAAATTTCGATTTCTGCAAAACCTATGGCGGATTCTTTCGTGTCGTCTTCCGGGTAAATATAGGGATCGATGGCAATCAAGCGGACATAACGGCAAGCGGTTTCCGGAAAGCGCCGCATGATGATAGGGCCTGCGTCGTAGATGGATTTCTCAATGTATTCGATCAGGCGTACCGCATCCGAGAAATCCGGCTGTTTCGCACCTTCCACAATCAGATGACGTGGAAGGCCCAAACCGAGGGGGGAGGCTTGAGGGACAGTATCGCTTAATTCAATGGTATGCAGGTTGATCCGGTTCAAAGGTTCCACCGATCCGAGGTCGATCATCAAAGTGGGACGGTCGCTCAGTTCCCCTTTGCTGAAAAAAGCGATACTCTGTTCTCCCTGCGATGCGTCCATCAGGTACGGAACAAAACCATCGACCAGGTTTTGTTTTAGCCGCGATCTTCCTTCAGGGGAATCGTTTGAAGAGACGCGAACGGGTTTTTGCAGAGCGATATTTTCCTGACCACTGAATACCAGGATCTCGTCCATCTGGAGAATATACTTTCCATCCCAAGCCCGGGGTGACAACGCCGAGGTTTCCAATCGCACCCAAGATGCAGTGGTTCCGGTGCAAGGCACCACCAGGGGCGCGATGCGCGGCAGAAGTTTATCCTGTATGCCGAAAGAGGCTATGGCCGTACCGGTCCTGTCCTGGTCGCTACCCGTGAGGATGCGGAATTCCAGCGGAAAGCCATCTGCCCGGAATCCCATTTTCGTATCACGCCAAATGGTGGGCACCAGTATGATTTGATCGATGGGTGTTTTTTCTCCCAACTCGATTTCTATCCATTCTGTGTGGTGGCCTTGGTCGCTAGGATCTGATCTCCAGCCGACGGTGCCGATCCCGGTTCGCAAGCTAAAGTTTGCCAATTGTTCCAAATCGGAGTCAATAGCGGCCAAATGCTGCTCCAGACCTGTGAGGGTAAGACCTTTCAACATGGCATCCGTTTCCGGAGGGACTGCTGCAATGGGCAGAATGCCCGTCAGCAGGGTCAGGAGGCTTATTTTTTGAACTCGGGACATCTTTTTTTGAAAGCACGGATTTTAAAGCGGTCTACCTGTCAGTGCGACATACTTTTCCGATTAATGAACATTATATTCCGATCGATTGGGAAGGGCATCCTATAAAATGAGGATATGTTGGTTTCTGAAAGCTGTTATTCTGGGCAGTGCAAAGTCATTTCAAGTATATGCTGGGCACATTGCGTGCTCAAGCGCTTAGAACTTAACTCAAGCTAACCGAGAATAAACCTCAAATAATAAATACGATAATGAACTCAAACAAACGCTGTAAAACCGGGATCCATACCCTACACGTCGCGGTCCTTGCCGGGCTGATTTTTTGCCTTCTTCCTTCCGCGTTCGCACAGGAAACCAACGAAGACAAGGAAACCTACGAACTATCTCCCTTCCAGGTCGACGAAAGCGCGGATTCCGGCTACTACGCCTCCCAGACCCTGGCCGGAGGCCGCCTCAAGACCAATCTATCGGATGTAGCCTCCTCGGTCCAGGTTGTTACCCAGGAACTGCTACAGGATCTGGGTGCATCCAGTCTTGATGAAGTGCTTATTTACACAACAAACACCGATGTCTGGGGGCAACAGAGCAACTACCAGGGAGCGACAGCATCATTGGATAGAGAACTTACTTCAGAGGAAACTCGTGAAAATCCATATAATGCGAACCGGATTCGCGGGTTGTCAGCAGCTACGCGTACGGCCAATTACTTCGTGTCGGACATCCCCTTTGATTCCTATATTTCCGGTCGTATCGATATTAACCGCGGATCGAATTCCTTCCTCTTCGGTCTTGGATCACCCGGTGGCATTATCAATTCGCAGTTGGAGCAAGCTGAATTCAGGGATGAGGCGAGAGTGGATGTAAGGTTTTCGACCGAAAACTTTGAAAATAATTACAGCCAACGCGGTTCTGTGAACGTGAACAGGGAGATTATCGAGGGCAAATTCGCGTTGCGCGTTGCCGCCATGACAGAGGACAAGGAGTTCACTCAGCGGCCCGCATATATGGACCAGGACCGGTATTATATAGCTGCCAAACTGAAACCCTGGGAGGACCATAACATCACCTTGCGAGCCCACTATGAAACTGGGAATATCGATAGTGTCCCTGTTGATCGGTTGAGCCCTCTGGAAAATCTCACTCCATTTCTGACCAAGTTGAATGGGGTCGAATACAATACCCCGACTGGCAGGCAGTCCCTCGACATTTGGCAGAATGTTCTGGACGTGGCTACTGTGCACAAAAATGGAGCCCGTGGATTGGACGCTTTCGGAAACAATGTACCCGCGTTTGGCAATCCGAGTGGTGGCCCCGTCGGCAATAAATGGGTCATGGTTTATGACGACACCATGACGGCTGATGGGTTGCCCGGGAGGGCGTTTCAAAACTCCCTGGTCAATAAGTTCTGGAAGGGCAGCCCCGTGCTCGATCCGGACAACAATTACGCCGGCGGAAGGTTTTTAAGATTTATTGGTGTACCTTCTATCGCACAATTACAAAATGTCCGTCCCGATCTGACCAACTATACCGATCATGCTTTGTTGGATTATGAAGCTTTTGATTGGAGGAAAAACCTGACCAGCGGAACGCTTGACTTCTTCGAAAATGAATTCGAACAACACAATGTGACGCTTGAAGCCATTTCAGAGGATGCAAATTTTGGGATTGAGCTGTCCTATGACAAACAGGATTACGAACGCAACAGTTTCGTCGCCATGGGTTCTCCCAGAATAACCCTTGATGTCAACGAGTCATTACCCGTGGGGCCAAACTCACTGTTTGGAGAGAAAAATCCAAATTATGGCCGGCCCATGACATTGACAGGGGTTCCACAAGCAGACAATCCACGTAATATCAGGGAAACTTGGCGTGCCACGGCCTATGCCAAGTATGATTTCAAGGAGCATTTCGATGACGGCATTCTGAGTTGGCTTGGGCGCCATACCGTATCAGGATTATATGATGATCATGAGCACAACGAAAGGATAGAAAGATATGTCTTGATCGGTGAAGGCGGTGATATCGCCTTTCATTTGAATGATTACTCCGGCATAACAAACAACCGTCGGGAACAAGCGCTCTTTTACTTGGGGCCGCAACAACTCGATGCCTTTAGTGATCCAAACTTCCAGCTTTCGGATTTTGTAATAAACCCGGTTCCATCCAATGCTCGCTACGCAGATTTACCACCGGACTTGTCGATACCCGTTGCTTTCTGGAACGTAGGGGATCCGACAACCGGCGAAAAATGGGACGCTATTCGTGGCGATGAATTCACGGATATCGGCACATTCGGCCCGACCTGGCAGGGGAGGAATGGAGAACTGCAGAGAACCACCATTGAGTCAAAAGCCGCAATAATCCAGAGCTCCTGGCTGAACGATTTGCTACTTTCGAACCTGGGTTGGAGAAACGACAAAATCACGCAATGGGTGAACGCTTCACCCCCGCTGGATGATGAAAATGTTCCCCTTTTGAATGATCCAGGCTGGAACCTTGAAGGTGTTGAGCCTGATAAAGTTGATAATAGCATCTTTTCCTATGGGCTAGTCTTGAAAGTGCCTAAACAATGGCTGCCCGAAGGCACAAGTGTTTCTCTTCATTATGGGGATTCTGAAAACTTCCAATCAAATCCGGGAGGGTACGATTTTGACGGCAACCTGGTTGAAAGTCCTTCGGGAAAAACAACCGATTATGGAATTACCCTGAGTCTCGCGGACAATAAGTTTGTCGCCCGCCTCAATTACTATGAAGGGAATGTTCAGAACGAGCTGTTTGCTCCCAGTCGAACCGCCTACCGCTGGACCGGTACAAACGGGATTGTCTTCAATGTAAGAGATACGTTCATTGAGCTGGACAAAAGGGACCGGAATCGTGATGGAATAATCGATTTTGAGACTCTGGATGACGGGACTACATTCGATCCTGATATGGATGATAATGGATTACTGGATGAATTTGAAGGAGATGGTAACGTTTACCCGACCTTGTCAGAGGTCCTTTTACTCGAGGAGAGGTATCGGGAAATCCTGACACCATTTGCCGAAAAAACTGCTGATCTGAAGTTGGTATCGGGAGCTGACTCACCGACAGGAAATCCAGTAACCTCAAATTCAGTTGGATTGTGGAATGTTCTGACAGATACTGCGGATTTATCTGCAGAGGGTTATGAATTTGAACTTACTTATAATCCGACACCTAGTTTCCGCCTGGCGGCGAATATCACCCAGCAGAGGGCCCAGAGATCGAATATAATGCCGCGTTATACTAAATTGTGGGATCAAATACTCGCGATATTTGATGATCACCCCAATCTCCTGGGAATTCGCACCGGGGCTAACAAAATGGGGTTGCCCAAGCAAACGAATATATTTGCCGGTAATACCGTATATGGTCAAATTACCACTGGCAGGGCTGCTGGTCAGAGCTACCTGTTCAGCAAGGCCGCTGAGGGGACTGACAATTCTGAAGTTCGTGAGTGGCGGTATAATGTAATGGGAAATTACTCGTTCTCCGAAGGCCGTATGAAAGGGGTAAATGTTGGAGGAGCTTTTCGCTGGCAGGATGAGGCTGCGATTGGCTACGCATTAACAGTAAGTCCACTTAATAATATACCATTCCCCGATCCTTTCAAACCGTATTATGATGATGGATTTAATGCGTTTGACGCTTGGATCGGGTATAAGCTTAAAATCTGGGATGACCGCATAGATTGGCGAATACAGCTGAATGTCCGTAATTTGTTTGCGACCAAAACCCCGGATGTTGTCCAGGTCCAGCCAGATGGCAGCCCTGTTCGGGTTTCACTTCCAAGTCCACGAGAATTCCTTCTTAGCAGTACCTTCAGTTTCTGAACCGTTTATTCATAGAGCAGTATTCCTTAAAGGAATGACCTGTATTGTATGTTGTAAACTCGTGTCCCTCGTTGTCCTGCCCTTCTCGGTCAAGGACAACGAGGGGCGAGGGTCCTCCAAGACCAACAAATGCATGGATGCTTTAGTTCAATTAGAAGAGATTAAAATAAGCACTTGGTGGAACTGACAAAATAGGGAAGGAATTTAAATGAATAGGAATATAAGGAAATCAGTATGTCAGGGCGCTTTGCTGCTCTCATTGCTGGTTTATTCAAGCACGCTATTGAGGGCGCAAAACTCGGATACGAAACTTGCTTGGTGGCGCGATGCCAAGCTGGGACTCTTTCTGCACTGGGGTCCCTCGAGTGTTGCTGGAGTCGAGATCAGTTGGGCCCGTGAGGATCATCCCTTCGACCATCCGGGTAGAGGGGATAAAATGCCCAACGAGGAGTATGACCGTTTGTACCAGCGCTTCAATCCGGTGAAGTTCGATGCCGACCAGTGGATGAAACTGGCCCGGGATGCCGGGTTCAAATACGTGGTCTTTACGGCCAAACACCATGACGGCTTCTCGATGTGGCACACGCAACTGAGGGATTACAATATAGCAAATACCCCGTTCAAACGGGACATCTGCAAGGAACTGGCCAATGCCGCGCATAAATACGGATTGAGGCTGGGGTGGTATTACTCGACCCGCGACTGGACCCATCCGGACTATCTGGTCGGGGACAATAAAAAGTACAACGACTTCTACGAAGGACAGGTTCGGGAGCTGTTAACCAATTACGGCAAAGTGGACATCATGTGGTTTGATCATGTAGCTGGAAACTGGAGCGATTACACTCTTCAGCATTTGTTTGACATGATGTACTCCCTGCAAGGAGAAGACCTTCTGGTCAACAACCGAGCCGCCCGGTTTATCCTTCAGGGTGATCACGAGCCTCCTACAGAGGCATTGAAGAAGCTGGTGCAAGGAGATTTTGACACGCCGGAGCAAAAAGTCGGTAAGTTCCAAACCGATCGGGCCTGGGAGTCGTGTATGACAGTGAACAAATGCGATACGGGCGGCGGTTGGTCCTATCGGCCGGATTGCTCGACCAAATCCTTCAAAGAAATCATTCATACCTTAGTCCAAAGTGTAACAGGCGATGGTAATCTTTTGCTGAATGTCGGCCCCTTGCCCACCGGTGAATTCCCGGCCGACCAGGTAACCATTTTAAAAAAAATGGGGGCGTGGCTGAAAAAGAATGGGGAAAGTATTTATGGAACCCGTGGCGGACCTATTCCGAATGGCGAATGGGGTGGGGTTACGCAAAGGGGCAACACAATCTATGTTCATGTCTTGAACTGGCCTGAAGACGGTTCGCCCCTCGTTTTGCCTGCGCTGGAACAAAAGGTCGTTAGCAGCCAAGGGTTCAATGTAAAGAACCCGGTTCTCAGGCAAACCGCTTCCGGTATTGAGATCGATTTGGCGTCAGGTAATAGAGATGAAATTGATTCGATTATCGTACTGCAAACCAACTAAACCCTGCACCGAATTGAATTCGGTGTGTGTAGGCGGGTCCAAAACGTCATTTTCCCTAAAGTATTCGGAGTACCGTTTTCTTAGATTGATCTTATTCGTCACCGTTCTACCATAATTTATCATGAAAAAAATCACCTATGCCCTGACAGGTTTTTTGTTTTGTATAAGTCAATGTTTCGCTTCCCAGGAAGTCCTCGGCTTCTGGGGCAGTTACGATCCGCATAAAGATCCTCCCAAGGTTCAAGTGGTCAAAGAGTGGGAAACGACTGATGAAATTTACCAGCTTGTTCGCTATGACCTCGGAAAACTGGTGGTCGTCAATAAAACGACCAAACCCATTATTGCGGCTGATTATGGTTATCCGAAAGGTGCAAAGAAGGTGCCTGGTATTGTGCAGATTCACGGTGAGAGCCAGATCGCCAGCAAGGAACGGGTCAAGTCCTGGGTGAAACTTGGATTTGCCTGTATCAGTATCAACTGGGGCGAAAAAGTACTTGAATATGAAGATACTCCAAACACCGACTGGGATGAATTAGCTGTTGGAGGTGAATGAGGATCTTGTGGATATTTAAGTACAAAGGGATTCAATAACGAGGAGGAGCACCGAAAATTATGAAGAATAAAATAATCCTACTGGTTTTTAACCTTTGGTTTTTGACATGTAATTCTCAAGGTGGAGTCATTAATGTAAGTGATTACGGCGCTTCAGGTGATGGAGAAACGGTTAATACAAAAGCTATTCAAAAAGCAATTGACGATTGTCATGAATCAGGAGGAGGCAGGGTGCTGTTTTCCAATGGAAATTATGTAACCGGAACCCTCTTTTTGAAAAGTAATGTTATCCTCCATATTGAAGTTGGCGCTACTCTATCGGGAAGCACAAAAATCAGTGATTATGCATCGAACGTATTCCACAATATGCCTCGGGATAAAAACAAGAAAGAGGGATGTCTGATATATGCTGAAAACGCGGAAAACATTGGGATTGAGGGGAAGGGAAAAGTCGATGGAAGAGGTTATAGAAGTAATTTCCCAAATCCGGAAGATCCCATACAGGACAGGCCGATGCTAATCCGTTTCCTGAAGTGTAAAAATGTCTCATTACAAGACATTGTCCTCCAAAATCCTGCGAGCTGGACCGTTGCCATGATCTATTGTAAACGAATTAATTAATGTCCAGGGGGTCACTGTCTCAAGCAAAGTGAATGCAAATGGAGATGGACTGGATTTTGATGGTTGTGAGTATGTTACTATCAATAATTGTGTTTTGGATACAAGTGATGATTCTATATGTCTATATGCACATAGCAAAGATTACCCTTGCCGTTATATTACGATATCAAATTGTATAATGACCAGTTTCCGGTCAGGAATACGTATCAATAACCTTGGAGATTATAATAATATAACGGTGGATAACTGCGTTTTTCACGATATTAATGATGCTGCCATAAAAATACAAAATCGTGAAGGTGGAAGAATGGAAAACTTTGTATTTTCAAACCTGATTATGAAAGAAGTTATTTGTGCTGTATTCTTGTCATTCAATGATTACACCGATGGTCCCACTGAGCCTGCCCCTGTCAGAACAATGAAGAATGTCACATTCAACAATATCAGGGTCGAGTCCAAAACCATGCAAAAGGATAACTTAAAATCTCTGATTTTAATATCAGGATTACCGGGGCAATATATTGAGAATGTGACCTTTAGCAATTTTTCTATTACAGCTCAGGGAGGCGGGACATTTTCTGATGGTGAAATTCGTACAGTTCCCGAGCTGCGTTACATACGATATGGCTTGGGAGCTCAACAAGTTGTCCCTGCCCATGGCGTTTATGCGCGACACGTGAAGGGACTCTACATGAATAATATGGTGATGAATACGATAACCCCAGATAGTCGCCCGGCTGTCGTTTGCAACGATGTAATAGACATGGAATTTTCGGATAGTAAAGCCGCTGTTACTCCTGATGCGGAGTGCATGATCCGCCTGCAGAACGTACAGCAGGCATGGATTCGCAATTGTCAGCCATTTGGGGGAAATGCAACTTTTCTTCAGGTTGAGGGTGAAGAAAGCAAAGAGATTCTGTTGTCCGGTAATGATCTGAGAAGGTTTGAAAATCCATTCAAAGTTTTTAATGGCGCGACAAAAGCCGTTGTTAGAACCGAAAACAATATCAATTAATTTGTGCGCAAAATTTTAGAAAAATGAAAAGAAGAAACTCTATTGGAATTACCTGGGAGAATACGTTATGAATTGTAAAAGAGGATTGGTGAACACTTGGAATACGATTATTTGTATTTTAATCATGCACGTGCACGCGTTGGTTGGAGCGGAAACGATAGAAAACGTTTCGCGGCCGGATACGCGTCCAACGAACGATTTCTACATTGGCAACCGCCCGCCGTTACTGCCGGGTCCTCTTTTAAAATTGCCGATAGGGGCGATTGAGCCTCAGGGATGGTTGCTTAAACAGCTTGAACTGGAGGCAGACGGATTCTTCGGGCATCTTCCTGAGCTAAGTCGATTCCTGATAAAGGAAGGCAATCCATGGCTCAGCCCGGAAGGCGTGGGCGAAAAGTTCTGGGAGGAAGTACCGTATTGGTTGAAAGGCTATGGGGATCTGGCATATGTGCTGGGGGACCAGGAGATGATAGATGAGGCGATGGTGTGGATCAATGGAGTCATCTCAAGTCAGCGGGAAGACGGGTGGTTTGGGCCACGTGCTAATATCAAGTCCCCGCGCGTGCACAACACTGGCAAACCGGATTTGTGGCCCAACATGCCCATGCTGAACGCCCTCCAGGCGTATTATGAATATTCCGGCGACGAGCGCGTTATCCGCTTAATGACGAAATACTTTGAATGGCAATCCAATGTTGCTGACGAAGATTTCCTGCTGCCGCTCTGGCAACATCAGCGTGGAGGCGACAATCTAGCCAGTGTTTATTGGCTTTATAACCGGACGGGGGATAAGAGACTTTTGGATCTTGGGCATAAAATTTTCAACAACATAGCCAACTGGACAGAAGGCGTAGCAGGTTGGCATAATGTCAATATCACACAGGCCCTGCGTTCGACACCAATCTATTACCTGCAGTCAAAGAATCCAGAGCACCTGATCGCTCCAGAGCGAAACTACCAGACGGTATGGGGAATGTACGGTCAGGTGCCGGGTGGACTGTTTGGCTCCGATGAAAACTGCCGGCCGGGTTTTGTCACTGCCCGTCAGGCCGTCGAAACTTGCGGAGTCGTCGAAATGATGCATTCCTGTCAAGCGATCCTGAAAATTGACGCCGATCTCAAATGGGCGGATCGATGCGAGGATGCGGCGTTTAACACGCTTCCCGCCGTAACGACCCCTGATTTCAGAGGGCTTCGCTATCTGACCGCACCCAACCTGATTATTTCCAACGCTAAAAACAAAAGCCCGAAGCTTCAGGATCCTGGTTCCAAGTACCTGATGAACCCACATGCACACCGTTGTTGCCAGCTCAACATGGGGCAAGGCTGGCCTTATTATGCCGAACATCTCTGGATGGCTACCCCCGATAACGGTCTGGCACTAATTTTTTACTCCGCTTCGAAGGTAACCGCGAAAGTGGGTGACGGCACAGAGGTGAGTATTACAGAGACCACGTACTATCCATTCGACGAGAATATCGAGCTTTCTATCTCATTGCCCCATTCCCGCGAATTCCCCCTGTATCTTCGGATACCCGGTTGGTGCGACAAGGCTGAAGTCACCGTAAACGACCGGCAGGTAAAGGTACAAACGCAACCTCAATCATTTCTCCGGATCAACCGCGAATGGAAAAACGGTGACATTGTTAAGCTCAGGCTGCCCATGAAATTGAGTGTAAGGACATGGACCAAAAACGCCAACAGCATTTCAGTTGACCGCGGGCCCCTTACGTACTCATTGAAAATCTCTGAGAAATACGTGCCCCTGAATGGGACAATAGCAGTATCCAAGGAGCATTTGCCGGACTCGTGGCGTCGCGAATTGTCGAAAGAGCAACTCGCTGCATGGCCCGCCTTTGAAATCTATCCGACAACACCGTGGAACTATGGCTTGGTACTCGATAAAGGTAAGCTTGATGCATCCTTTGCAGTAGTAAAGAGGGAATGGCCATCTGACAACAATGCATGGGGAAGCACGGAAACACCAATTGAAATCAAGGCAAAAGGACGCAGGATTCCCGAATGGCAAAAAGATATAGTTACGGATCTGGTGGGGCTTATTTCGGAGAGCCCGGTAAAGTCTGATGAACCGGTTGAATACATCACCTTAATTCCGATGGGCGCTGCAAGGCTGAGGTTGTCCGCATTTCCTGTAATAGACAATGGTCCGGGCGGTCGTCCATGGGAAACGCCTCCTGAACCAGCCGTAGAGAGCATTGGAAGGCATGTGGGGGCCATGAAGGCGGAAGCTGGGAAGGCAGCGGCTGCTCTGGCGGCTGGCGTGAAAACGCCTGGCTGTGATGCCTGTGAATCAGCTGGCGGAATGTGTGCGGAATGCAGGGCAGCGGCTGAAGCGATTATTGAGGCAGCCGATGAGGCAACAACCGAGGCTGCAGGGGAAGCAAAAAAGGCTCCTGCAAAGAAAATATGAAAAGCAGTATGCAATAAACGGATAAGCAGGAAAAAATAAAGGAGTTAAAAAATGAGAACAGTATTTACTGGCATATTGCTGCCATTGGTTTTTTGGGGTGGAACTGAGGCAACGGTACACGCTGAGATTATCGGAAAATCCTCCAGAACCGAGATCCGGCTCTCTGGCGATGAGTGGAAGCTTTGGCGGGATGTGGAAGCACAATGGAAAAATGATGAGCTTTTCCTGCCGCCGGTCGATATCAGCAAACTGCCAGTAAATCCTCCAACGGGTGGATGGCAGGCTATGTATTCCAGCAGGGAGGCGATTTCTGTTTCGGTCCCGGGAACAGTTGAAGAATATTTCTGGGACGAGATACAAGGAGACAGGAAAACAGATGAAAGCTCAGAACTGGGTGACTACCTTGGCGTGAGCTGGTGGTGGAGGATGCTGGATGTGCCCGCAAGCGCCGGGGGCAAACGCATCCTCCTGGAATTTGAGAACAACCGGCTTCGATCCGAGGTTTTCGTCAACGAAACCCTTGTGGGTTATGATATGATCGGAAACTCGGTGTTTGAGATCGACATTACCGATGCGGTTAAACCCGGAAAAAAGAACACACTGGCAGTACGCATCACAGATGCGGGCGGTAACTTTATCTGGCCCGATGTTACGGTGTTCGACTGGGGCAAGTACAAAATCCCGTTCGCCCATGGCTTTGGCGGAATTGCCGGATCTGTGGATATGCGGATTGTGGACCCGGTTTACATCGACAATGTCTTTATTAAAAACCTTCCGGAAATGACAGCGATCGATGTGCGGACCACTGTTCAGAACAGCAGAAGCGACGCAGTAACCGGGGCACTGCAAATCGATGTCGTTGCAGCAGACAATCCCGATACAGTGGTTTTCAGTCAGCGTTATGATAACATCTTCCTGCAAAAGGGAGAGACTCAGATTGAGCATCGCGTGAGTGTTCCATCTGCCAAACTGTGGCATTACGACAATCCGAATCTCTATCTCTGCAAAGTGAAAATCGAGGCTTCAGCTTTTACCGACCAGGATGCTGTCCGCTTCGGCTTCCGCTGGTTTGATGTCGCCGGTCGCGGCGTGGACGACCACTTTGTGCTCAACGGTAAACGCGAATTTCTACTTTCGTCTATCAGTTGGGGTTTTTGGCCGGTGAACGGCAGTTTCCCGACCGAAGGGCTGGTCGAAAAGCAGATCCGGCAGGCCAAGGGCCTCAATATGAACATGCTGAACTTCCACCGGCATAAGGGGCAGTCAATGGTGCTCGACAAGGCAGACGAACTCGGCCTGCTCTACTACGCAGAGCCAGGAGGATACCGCTGCAAGGCGACTGATGACGAGTTCGCCTTCAAAATGGCCCGTCTTAAATGGCTGCGAATGGTCAAAGAGTTCCGCAACCATCCGTCGCTGGTGATTTACAACATGATGAACGAAATGGGCGAGCCTCCGGTCCCAAGGCAGATGCAGGACATGCTCGATGCGCACGCCATTGACCCGACACGTATCATCACCTACAGCTCGGGGTTTAGCCGGCAAAACTTGGCATGCAAGCTGCACATGCTGCCCTACGATGACAAGCAGTACACCAACGGCTGGTTTGACCCCCATCACGCCACCAGCGTCGGGGTTTACCGCGACAGCCTGTACAACAGCCCAATCGACTATTCCTATCGATATGATGAATCTACACGTAAAGAAATTCTCTTCCTCGGGGAGGAAGGCGCGGTTGGCGTCCCGCCCCGCCTGCAACTGATCAACGATTATTATAAAACAGCCGGAAACCACAACGGCTGGGACGGAGCAGATTACATTAAGTGGTTCAACGCATTTGATGGCTATCTCAAACAAAAGGGACTCAAAAACCTGACCGTGGACGATGTTACGATCGGCATGGGTAATATTCAGTACTACTACCACGGCCGCATGATCGAAAATGCCAAGATCAATGACCTCATCGACGGCTATGTCATCAATGGATGGGAATGCGAAAAAATGGAAAATCACTCCGGCATCGTCGATTCTTTCCGCAACTACAAGGGCAATCCGGACATTATCCGGCGCTACACCCGCCCCGTCTATGTCGCGATCAAAGCCCGCAATAAAGTGACGCATATTTCCGATACAATCGATGTGGACTTCTATATCGTGAATGAGTGGATTTTGCACGGAGACTACATGCTGGAAGTCGATCTGGTTGACCCGGTTGGAAAGGTGGTCAAGCAGGACCGATGGCCGGTTTCGGTCAGCCGCGAGCGGCTTGGAACTCTCGTCAAGGAAAAAACCCCTTTCGCTCTCAGCGAAGGTCCCGGATACTACACCATTCATGCGCGGCTTATCGACAAGAACGGAACGCAACAGGCCGATGGCATGGAAATGCTCTTCGCCGTTGACTGGAAATCGGCAAAACTTCCCACAAAGGGAGCTGTCAT
This sequence comes from Verrucomicrobiota bacterium, assembly GCA_027622555.1. Taxonomy (NCBI): domain Bacteria; kingdom Pseudomonadati; phylum Verrucomicrobiota; species Verrucomicrobiota bacterium. Next base: position 1,724 of record JAQBYJ010000110.1, on the reverse strand, counting down.
TGAGCCTTCAAGCAACATCCACGATTTCATATCGACCGGATTCAAGGCCGAATTGCCGGCTTATCAGGACAACATGGGAAAACTGGACTACATCGTTCTGGATAACAGTGTCAGTGCGGTACCGGATTCACTGTTCAAGTCCCCAGATGGGAAGCTGGGACTGAAGGCGGAGTATTTCAATAAACAGGATCCCGATACTCCAGTCGGCACGCGGATTGAGACAAATATCAATAAAAACGATCCGGCCCGCTTTCAGGGACTGGGCGGTGATATTATGGTAATATGGACCGGAAGCATAACACCGATGGCGAGCGGCACCTACGTCCTGTGTGGTGACTTTGCCGGCCAGCTCAATATCTGGTTGAACGGAGAATTGGTAATCAATGAAAAGGCGGGCACAAGGCGAAAGGATCGCTTCAAAAAAAGCAATCCGCTCGATCTCGAGGCAGGAAAATCGTACAAAATCAAGGTGCAGCACATCCAGGACGGTGGCCGCAACCATGCCCTGATACTCCAGTGGGAACGACAGGTCTCCGGAAGTCAGTACAACCGGATACTCGATCGCGTAGCCAATGACGGCACCACGCTGATTGTGACGGGCAACAACACCGTCGCATTCGCCGAAGAAATCGCTGGACTCGGCTTGGTGAAATACAATGGCTTCATGGTTGTCGACCGGTGGTGGAAAGCCGGCGCTCTCTTCGCTGTCGAGCACCCGCTGTTCAAAGACCTTCCACAGAACACCGGCATGAACTGGGAATACCAGGATGTCGTTAAATACGAAATGACAATCGACTCAGCAGGCGAATTCAAAATGGAGTACGGAGGCAAAAGATACGGCCTGTTGCTGGAAGGCGAAGAAGTCGCCGGATTCTGTACGAACGGGCACCAGCACAAGGTCGCCAGCACGGTTTCTGTGGTGCGTCATGGAAAGGGAAAAATTGTCATTTCCTGCCTGGATATCTATCCGTATCTAGGCGAACACAGCAAATCGTCAAATTCGGCAAAAAAAATCCTGTGTAACTACATTGAATATGCCAATCAGAAATAACGCCGGATAATGGAGGATTATCGGAACCACTTCGCTTCCCGTTTCCCTGAAAATCTTAGAAGAAACTTTTTATGTAAGGATAATACGGACATGAATATAAGTAAGCTTAAGTGTGGCGGAAGGAATCTTTGGAAAGCCTTGGGCCCAGGCTCGGTTGCAACTGCAGAACCGGGATGCCTGAACAATGCGGCTGCAGGAAAAATTATGAAGAAAAAAATAATCCTGCTGGTTTTCAACCTTTGGTTTTTGACATGTAATGCTCCTGGTGGCGTCATCAATGTAAGTGATTACGGCGCTCTGGGTGACGGGAAGACGGTTAATACCGATGCTATTCAAAAAGCAATTGACGACTGTCATGAATCTGGGGGAGGCAAGCTGCTGTTTTCCAATGGAAATTATGTCACTGGCACTATCTTTCTTAAAAGTAATGTAATCCTCCATATTGAAGCCGGTGCCAGTCTATCAGGGAGTACGAATATCAGTGATTATTCACCGAATGTATTCCGTAATCAATATGCCCGGGAACCGCATATGGACAGATGCCTGATATTCGCGGAAAACGCGAATAACATTGGAATTGAGGGCAGGGGGACCGTTAACGGCCAAGAGAGGGCAAGGGGTCATATCTTCATTCTTGACAGAAAACAGGGGTCAGATTTGGGAATGGAGGACC
>JAQBYJ010000109.1 GCA_027622555.1 Verrucomicrobiota bacterium | reverse complement strand
TTCATATATAACCTTCTTATTGTATATAAGCAACTGACTGTCAATGAGTTAATTTATCAAAGTGCCCTACAATCGATTTGATGGCTGTGATCTTGATCTGGTTTAGCGCGGGTTGAGCCAGTAGATTGTAATGCGACATCCACGCACCCATCGGAAGAAACAAAGATGCTTTCAAAAATTGCCTTCGATTCATGGAATCTCATTAAGGATATGTTGTCCTACGGCATCAAGCATATATTCTACCGAACAGTCGGTAAAATAGTTTTCTCCGTTCTTGACGGCCGTCCGGGGAGGAGCCTAAGCTGCTATACAACATGTTTATGCACAACAAAGGATGCTTTATGAGGACTGGAAATAAACTTTTGCTAAGCTCGAATCGAGGTATCTGCCTGGGCGTATTTATGGCCCTTGCCTTCGTCCTTGGAGGTTACGCGCAATTGAATATGTACACCCCGGAACAACGGATCTTGTTCACGAGTGCCTGGGAGGGTGAGCGTTTTGAAGACGGACGTCCCAAAGTGTCCGATTCGATTCTGGAAAGGATGAAAAACGTGACAGCTGAGGAAGCTTGGAGTGTAATCTACCGGGAAGGGGGATTTAAGGACCATTTCGAAGGCGACTGGAAGGAGTTCAACGCCTCTTCGGATCGTCTGGTTGGTCGTGTAGTCACCGCTTCGTTTCTTCCTACGCGTCCAGATGTTAGGGCTGTCGTTGACGCACAAGGTAAGGCTGAAGGGCGCAGTGGCACAGGACACAACTCTTGGGTCATCGACACCCTCCAGCCTGGTGATGTGCTCGTGGTCGACATGTCTGGTTACAATTTTTTAGGTGATCGTTTGGCAACGGCCATCTATGCGAAATCTAAAAATGGCATCGTTATCGAAGGCGGACTACGCGACCTTTCCGGTATTCAGGAAATCGAAGGATTCAAAGGCTATGTCCGAACGTTTCATCCCTCCTCCATCACACACGGGGGTGTGCGAAATACCATGTTGATGGGTATCAATGTGCCGATCCGAATTGGCGATACCACTGTCATGCCTGGAGACATAGTCCTCGGGGATCCTGAAGGATTGATGTTCATTCCACCTCAGCTTGCAGAAACGGTCGTTGAATCCTCTGAGGATGTCCGGCGGCGCGATCAGTGGAGCGCACTCATGCTGCAGCAAGGCACATACACACCCGGACAATTAGACACCACCTGGACGGAAGAAATAGAAGCTGACTTTGCGCGTTGGGTTAAACAGCAAAAATAGGTCGCCTCTAATTGTTCTCAAAGACTAATCCAACAAATCCGGATTCGCCGCTACGATGTCCTGCCAAATGGGTTGATAACTAAACCATCCCGCAATAGGAAAACCAACGCCATCATTTCGAGTAAATAGTGCTGTTTCATGATCGATAATGTGAATATTATTTCCGGTTGACTCTGCTAATATTTGGGCCTGGCAACAGCGCTCCATACTGATGAACCACCAAGCTGCTTCCTCGACTGATCCTCCAACAGTTAGCAATCCGTGGTTTTTTAAAATAGCCGCTTTTTTATCCCCTAACGCCTCAGCAATTCGATCACCTTCGCCGAGCTCGTTCACCACACCTGTATAATCGTCGAAAAATCCATGATCATCATAGAAAGCGCATGCATCTTGGGTGATAGGATCCAGGTGTTTTCCAAAAACCGACCATGTTTTTCCATAAATCGAATGAGCATGGGCTGCTGCAATGGCATCGGGTCGAGCCGCATGAATTCGGGAGTGAATGGCAAAGGCTGCTTTGTTCAACAATTCATGTTTTCCTTCCACGATTTCGCCCTCTTCATTAACCAAAACCAAATCTGATACTTTGATTTTATTAAAAGATATACCAAAAGGATTAACCCAAAAATGATCAGTCAACTCAGGATCACGAGCTGTAATATGTCCGGCTACACCTTCGGAAAAACCAAATTTCCCAAAGACTCGAAACGCGCCGGCTAGTTGTTGTTTACGATGCAACCGTTCCGCTTCAATCGTCGGTCTAGAGGGCATCATGTTTTCAAACTTAGTAGGGTTCGCTACAGCCATAATTATTGGAATTGAAATTTATACCAAATGAAAGTGTTTGAAGAATTCCTCTAAATTGGAATCAAAAAAAAACAAATTTGCGAGACGCTAAAGGAGACGGTCTTATTCGAGATTCATAAAGTGCAACGCAGTTTCTATAATGTACCGATTCTGCAGCAGCCAAAAAGCGTGCTGCCAGATAAGTTGCTCAGGTCTACCAGGTCATGCCAGTTTCTGCATATACTCGCGGGTAAATTCGACAATTTCTTTTTCCCTGCCAGTTTGAATTTTCTGAGCCCAGGCCGGATCCGAGAGCAACGCCCGTCCTACCGCTACCAGATCAAATTCACTTTCTTCCATACGTCCAATCAGGGCGCTGATATCGGATGCGTTGGCTTCCTGGCCGCCAAAGGTTCTCAAAAAGTCATTGTCCAGCCCGACACTGCCAACCGTGATCGACGGTTTGCCGGTCAATCGCTTGGTCCAGCCTGCGAGGTTCAGGTTGGAACCCTTAAATTCCGGATCGTTAAAGCGCCGTGTACTGCAATGAAAAATATCTACGCCTGCCTCACTGAGGGGCAACAGGAATGACTCCAACTCCTCGGGTGAGCGGGCCATTTTGTGATAATAGTCGCCGCTCTTCCACTGGGAAAATCGAAACACGATTGGAAAATTATCGGGCACACGGGCGCGCATAGCCTGGATAATTTCGACCGCAAAACGGGTTCGTTGGGCCAGGTTACCACCGTAGCTGTCCACACGGCGATTGGTTGCTTCCCAGAAAAACTGATCGATCAAGTAGCTGTGGGCACCATGAATTTCGACGCCGTCGAAGCCATTTTCGAGGGCATCTTCGGCGGCATTGGCATAGGCGGCGACGCAAGCGTCGATGTCGGACTGACTCATTTCTTCGGGCACTTCAGCCCCCTCCGGGAGTTCGCCATCCATCAGGTAAAATGGATGCATAACCGGCGAAGGACCCACTACGGCATCTTCCGGATTCGAGCCGATGCCTTTTTTTCGAATACTACCTACGTGCCAGATCTGGGGAATGATAAATCCGCCGGCTTGATGAACTTCAGCTGCCACTTTTTTCCAACCAGCAAGAGCCTCGGTGCCATGAAAATTCGGCACATCGGGGTAACCCTGTGCTCCCTTAAAACCCGGATGAGTTCCCTCGGTAACAATCAGTCCTATACCACCTTCCGCCCGACGACGGTAATAGGCCGCCACTTCGGCACCTGGGACATTGCCCGGCGATTTGTTGCGAGTCATGGGCGCCATTACGATACGGTTCGGCAAAGTTATCCTTCCAAATGGAAACGGTCGGAACAACACGTCCTCATTGTGTGATTTTGAATCAGACATAAAGCTTACTATAATGAAATTTCTTGGATTAAAACGACCTATAAAAAACCGCGGGTGATCTATTCATTATTGGATTTCCCGGATGCGAACTTTACGGAATTCGATCCGGACGTCTTTATTTTGCAATCCGATATGACCGTCTGATCGTAGCAGACCGGGATGTGCCTTCTTAACATCTTCGGGAAATTGAGTCAGATCGAAATCCTGAACAAGTAAGTCGTTGACGGTTACACGGAAGCGCTCACCGACACAGCGTACGTTCATTCCTTGCCATTCCCCCGGTTTCTTCGTCGCATCGCCGGTTGGAGAGGCTACGTTATAAAGCGCGCCCATGTACCGGTCGGAAGTAATCTTCTCGAGCAGTTTCTCATCGGTCATGTCTGCGATTTGAATTTCGTTACCCAGGTAGGCCGGACTTTTTTCTACAAGCGGCGTCCGGAAGAAGACACCGCTGTTGCAACCGGGGTCGTATCGAAATTCCACCTCCAGTTCAAAGTCGGCGAACACCTGCTCGTGAGCAATCCAGGTTGCGTTTCCCTCCCACCGGCCGGTGCTAACCAGCAATCCGTTTTTGATCTTCCAGTTGGTCATTGTGCCATTGACGCCTTTCCAACCAGCCAGGTCCTTTCCGTTGAACAGTGAAATCCATGGACCATGGGTTTCGACAGCACTCAGATTCAACAACGGTAAAATTGTCATCGCTCCGGCAATGACGCCGACGTCTCCAATGAAACGGCGGCGGAAAATACTTGTTTTCAGGAGGCAGAAATTTAATTCGGTTTTCATCGGACAAATTGACTTAGGAATTCAAAAAAACGGGCGAGCTCCAACCCCACTGATCATTGCGCTGGCGTACTCGAAGATAGTAAGAATTGCCTTTACCGCCATCATCTTCCCATTCACCCGACCATTTCCATTGGTTCGGATTTGGTGCGCGATTGAAACGCCAAGCAGGAGAGTCGATATCCTTCATCACTCCTGACCGCGCGCCCTCCATCAACGACGCCAACGACCACTCAACACGCTTGTCATTCAGATTTGCCCACACGGTCGCGTCTCGCGGCATAGTCACTTCCAAGCACATGCCTTGCGACATATTGGTGGAATTATTCGGATTGCCGCTGGTGAGAGTTTCAAATCGAACGGACTGAGCCCCAGCCTCCAAAACCTTGCTGGTGTGGTAGCTTCCGATGTCCTCTGCCTCCACTGGCGACACCACTTCCCGTCCTCGAAAGCGTGGCTCCACAGCCTTGATTTCACCTTCTGTTATTCCCAGCTCTGCTTGCCAATGGCAGGTTTTGTGGCGAGCACCCCACCCCAATTCCAGATAAATTTTCGTATGAATCAAATCGTCATTTATTGTTTTGGCTCCATCCATTTCATATTGCGAAAATCGCTTCACCAATTCTCCGTCGCGCAGAATGTCCACGTAGTCAATGGCTCCTCCAGCTTGAAGTGCGAACTCGATGCGGCGCTTATCGGTCGCCGCAATCTCAGATCCCATCGGCGCGCCGTTCACTGTAAACCGCAGATCCATTCGGTCGCCCGTCAACGCAAACATGCGTCGCTGCAACAACGCGTTCCAGACATCCTCACGATTGCCGGACTCCGCCCAGAGCCCGGTCATTCCATGCCCATAACTTCCGGGATGTGCGCTATGGTGATCCGTACCACCCGAGAAGCCAAACACATGCCCTTGTTTCAATCCGTAATGGATCGTGCTTTGCCAGTCGCTGGGTCCCATGGAATGCAGGAACGGCTTGATGTTCTCCGAGGACTCTGAACAGCCGTGCATGGAAAGCATTTCAACAAAAGGCGCAAACTCCGGACTGAAGCTGTCCCAATCGATGCCGCGCGTACCTTTCAGGTAACCAAGATGGTGTGGCTGAGCGATGGAATCCCTGCCCTGCTCTCGCAGAACACGCAGTTGATTGTGCAGGTCGACCAGATCTTTTGGGTACAGAATCTCACCCTCCAGATCCTTGTAGAGCATGTTGCGATCTCCGCAGGCACAGAAATGAACTTCAAACCCCGGAAACACGACAAAACTTCCCTCGTCGTTGAATTCCTTCAAGACCTCCATCATCTTCGGCCAACCAGCCTTGAGCTTGGCGAAGCCCTCTTCATGGAAATCAATAATGTATTGAATGTCCGCGTTCGGATTTGGCATATCCGGCCAATGCGCGTGTCCGGTGACACTCACAAAATCGAGCCGCTCACGGGCGTTACGCAAAGCGTCTTCCAACGAACCATGCGCGTAGGAAATGCCGCAATGATTGTGCATGTCTCCGAAAAGCAATTTCATATCTTTGTATGAATTCATCATAAAACGAAATGGGGATTACTCGGGCAGTTCCTCTCCCTGAGTCTCCGGCGCAAATTTAACGACAATCAGACCCAGCAAAAAGAATCCGCTCAACAGGGCGGCGGTCTGATTGGTCGTAACCCCCTGGGATTGCTGCATCCAGGCAGTTAGAAACAAGACAGGAGCTGCAATAATCCGCCCCAGATTAAAACACAGTCCACCTCCAGTCCCGCGCAGGCGCGATGGGAAAAGCTCCGGAAAATAAATGGCATAGCCGGAGTGAATACCGCTCACCAGAAATCCAAACACAGGCAGTGCCCACCAGTAGAATATAATACCTCTCTCTGTAAACAATCCGAACAGCAACGCGCTGCTGACAAATCCTCCCACAAAGAAAAATGAAAACGCCCCGCGCCGCCCCAGTCGCTCGCTGATAGGTCCAAATGCCAGCATGCCCAACAATCCACCTGTCATCACCAGGAAGTGTCCCGTCATTTCCTGCTTCTTGATCTGGCTGAAATTCGCCTCCAGAGCCGCCTCGTTATTCGAGAGCGATTCTGCGTTTTGCGAAATCACCTCCCGCTCTGCCGCGCTGCGCATCAGATTGCGTCCATAGATCTTTACCCCCCAGAAAGTTGCCAGTCCGATCGCTGCCAGAGCGACACCCACCAGAGTACGGCGCCTCAATTCGCCTTTAAACAAATCTCCAATTCGGCCGGTTTGTTTGGTCGGATCCTTCTTGGCGACTTCCACCGCCCTCTTCCAACTATCCGGCTCCTTTAGTTTTACGCGTATCCAGATTGTCAACAACGCCGGCAGTGCACCAAGGGCAAACGCCAACCGCCAGTTCAAATCCGGAATCGCCTCCGTCTTTAACGCCGGATTGCCGACGATGAAGGCTCCCGCCGCGATCGCCAAATAGGAACCCATCGCGCTTGTCGCATGAAATATGCCCAACGAACGCACTCGCGCAAAGCGCGGAAACACCTCTGCCACCATGGCACTCGCCACCGCCCATTCGCCACCCACGCCCATCGCTACAAAAAAACGGAGCCCGATCACTTGCGTGGTTGATTGGGCAAATGCCGTCAAACAGGTAAAGAGGGAATACACAAGAATGGTTATAATCATCGTCCGCGCACGGCCGATGCGATCGCTCAACATACCGAAATACACGCCGCCCACTGCGCCACCAACCAGGAACGCGCCCAACGCCAGCTTCGCCACCGCATCCCGCTTCTCGCTTGGAACGTCCTCCGGCAAGAGCGACGCCATCATCTCGTTCATGCTCGTGACAAAAATCTGACCTTCGAAAGTGTCAAAGATCCAGCCCAGCGAGGCTATAACGAGCACCAGCCACTGATAGCGAGTGACACCTTTCCACCAGGGACTGTCCGCTGTGCGATTAGTCGTGTCGCTCACGGTTTGAATCCTTTCATGGAAACCACTTCCCCGGTTTCAATTGAACGATGCGCCGCCTCGCACAAAGCGATAGACCACACCCCGTCGTTTCCATCAGCGATTACGGAGCCCTCTCCGTGAATCGCCCGCACGAAGGCTTCCATTTCCCGCTCCAACTCATACAGCTCGCTTGCTTCTTCAGTAAACTCGACAGATTCAACTTCGCCCTGGCGCGACTCGCTGCACATGTAGTCCAGCGTTTGCCTTGCCGGTGCGTCATCGGTGGCTCCGCGCCATGTTGCCATGATCGCACCTTTCTTTCCGGTTAATTTCAAACCGTGTTGATGTCCCCAGGCGCTCAAGGTCTGTGCAATCGTGGCGTGTGCACCGTTTTCGAATTCCAGAATGGCGGTAAAATTGTCGTGTAGCTCCGGATGGCCTTCCTGACGTGAATTGGCCTTGGCGTAAACCGACACGATTTCTCCGGCGGTCGGAGTAAAATACCAACGTGCCATGTCGAAACAATGAACCGGCTCTTCCAATTCCCAACTGCCCACGCGTCGGATGTCATACCGCCAACCATCGGCTCCCTGCCGATAGGGCCAGCGCCACAATTCAAACAGCGCGTGTTGCGGCTCACCGATCACGCCATCATTTACCAGCTCATTTACCTGCCCCCAGAGTCGTGCCGCCCGACGCTTGAACCCGATTGCGATCACGAGATCCCGCTCTTTGGCCAGGCGAACCAGTTCACGGCACTCTTCGGTGGAAGGCGTCATGGGCTTTTCGATAAAGACATGTTTACCTGCCTCGAGCGCGGCCTTCGCAACTTCGAAATGCAGATAGGTGGGAAGTGCGACATCGATAACATCAATATCGTCACGCGCAATCAGTTCGTGAAAATCGGAGGTTATAAACACGTCGGGAAATTCCATTGCCGCCGCCGCAATACTGTCAGAAGACTTTGCCGCCACTCCAGCCAGTTCAGCGCCTTCCGCATTCGCAATGGCGCGTGCGTGATTGCCACCAAAGCGCCCAAAGCCAACCAGGCCGAATCGAATAGTTTCGGTCATAGAATTCAAACCTTGGTTTTTCAATCCAGGGTTATGGTTCTGCTATCAGGATGATAACGCGACCTCCTGCCTGATTCATAGGACATTTGAGCCATGATCGTTGCCACCGCGTGGCGATAACCAGCTTCAAGAGGTGCGTGGGGTTTGACTTTTCCTCGTAAGGCCTGGAACCAATTCTGAAAGTGATCGGCCCGTTGAATGTCTTTCACTTCGTTTTCGCCCCGAATCGATCCATCTCGATTGATTCCACCTTCTGCCGTGTAAATGGCAGAACCGCGGCGTTCCAGTTCCAGGGTTCCTTTTTCGCCCAGGATACGGGTGCGGTTTCCGCTGCTGTTTCCAAAATTGGTGGTGTAAGTCACCACGGTATTTTCCGGATAACTCCAGATGGCATCTATCTGGTCAGGAGCGGTAAAGTTGTAGTGATCTTTCCAGGTGTAGGTGCCGCCATGGCAATTACAGGTTTCCGGTATGTGAAGGCCAGTCAGGTAATGAACCAGATCTATGTAATGACTGCCCCATTGGGGTACCGGGCCCTGGCAGAATTCGTAATAGCCATACCATCCGGTGTATAACAGCGGGTCGAAGGGTTTGTCGGTTCTTCCGTTGGTAAACTCGTCCCAATCGAGATCCTCTTTTCTAACAGAAAGATCAACGCGTTTATACCAATACGGTTCGGCTGCATTGCGCACCTGTTCGACACGCGATAGATGCCCGAGGATACCTGATTCCAAAAGCTTCTGGCATCCGACGTTGGAGGGTTCCGTTCGCTGTTGCGTGCCGACCTGGACAATGATCTTCGCTTCTTCAGCTGCGTCAACTGCCCGCTTCAACGCTTCGAACTCTATGCCAAGCGGCTTCTCCGCGTAACAGTGCTTCCCTGCCTTGGCTACTGCTTCCAGGTGGAGCGTGTGGACATGATCGGGTGAAGCGATCATCACTGCATCCAGATCTTTCATTTCCAGCATGTCGCGGTAGCTGGTGAATTGCTTAGGGGCTTTACCGGACCATTCCTTTACATTCGCAGCCGCTTTTTCCCGGGCTGGCCGGTAGGGATCGCAAACCGCGACGACTTCCAGGTTTTCCCCCTGTGCGTGTTGCTTTACATAGCGTTGGTGAGTACCGAAACCGCGTTGGCCGCAACCGATCTGGCCGATACGTATGCGATCGTTCGCGCCGATACTGTTTGTGTAGGAAGCGGCCGATGAGGTGTAGGGTATCACGCCCAGTGCCGAGACAGCTGCGGCATGGCCAAGGAAAGTACGACGAGAGATAGATTGGGGTGTTTCTGATTCTTGTTTCATGTGCTTGGAATAGGGTTAAGAAGAAGCGCTTCGAGTTAATTCAAAAAACTTATCGGATTTGAGCAATCACTAATCCTCAAAGTTTCAAACGCCATTCGATTCTTTCTACGGGGTAGTATTCATCGAAAACGAATGTAGGACCGACTTTAGCCGAACCTGTATAAACTAACCAATAATGGACCCCGAATAATTTTGTCTTTTTTCATCAGTGAAAATCAGTGTCATCAGCCGTGCCTTGTCGTAGCCTTGGCAAAGACTTTTGGTTAAGAAACTACAAATAAAAATGTTTAACTACAAAATGCGCTAAATTACGCAAAAATCTGATAGCATTTATTTAAAACAGAATAATGGGTACAGAATCATAGTTGTTTTGATCCCTTTGAAGGAGCGGTTGGACCTCTCTGTGACATCATTCAGGTCCACCGGATTATTCTAAACATTTCTAAGCGACTTGCTGAGATACTTTTCGACGCTCTCACCGGTTGCTTTCAATTTCGGGCCGTTTCAAGCAGCCGATCAATTACCTTCTGTAAAACCGGTTCTAAATGCCCACAGGCTATTGAGCGAGCGAAGGTAGATGGTGTCGTCGACAACCGCGGGTGAAGCAATAATTTCTTCGTCGATTACGTTCTCGGACAATATCTCAAAATCCTCGTTATCCTTTATCACAAATACGGACCCCTGGCAGGATGGAAACAAGATCTTGTCACCGACTTTTATGGGAGAAGCGAAATACTCACCTTTGATTCCAGTTCGTTTCCCATCGAAAAAGGGTTCTCCTGTTTCAGTGTTGAGGCACGATATGATACCCAGCGACTTTACCAGGTAGACGCGATTTTCGCTCACAAGCGGTGACGCAACATAAGGCAGGTTCTTCCGCCAATCCCATGCAATGAAATCCGTGTCGTTCAGTCTACCCTCTCCTCCTGGCTTTACTGCGACCATAATGTTTCTTCCTTTTCCAGTGGGTCGGGTCAGGACTGAAAATTCATCCGGTTCCCAAAGCAGGTTATCATTTCGGTCCAGCCACGTAAAAACGTCTCTGGCACGACTTTGCGGCATTTCGTCGATTTCGATTACGCCATCCTGGTTCTGATCAAATCGTCTAAAAAACACCTTCGGGTTTTCCAATTCTTCATCCGTAAAAACCAAATCATCGTCAAAGTGGGCTTCCAGGGTATCTCGTCCAACCGAGCTGTTGGCAGACCAGGAAGCAAAGAATAGCATTTCGGAATTACCGGTGGGTGTCGTGCAAGGAAATCCATTGGTGTCTTCAACTTTCCACATCTGTTGACCTGTAGTTGGGTTGAGGGAAACCAGCGATTTGTTTCCGGCAATGATCAACTCAGTTCGAAGGCGGTTCTTCCATAAAAACGGAGAGGCGTGGCTGGCATTGTATCCTGGACGCGGATGCTTCCAACGCTCCTCCCCAGTCGCAGTATCCAATGCCAGGACGCAGGGATCATCCGTGCCGTCCCTGATAAGAATCAACAATTCGCCCACGAGGATCGGTGAAGTTCCGGTGCCCATTCCGGTGCGAGGTTTGCTCAGCTTTTTTTCCCAAACCAGAGCACCATCAAAGTCGAGGGCGATTAATCCGTAATTTCCGAAATAAAAGTAAACGCGCTTCCCGTCCGTACACGGAGTTGACTCAGCCGGGCCTGAAAGACGGTGGGTAAACTGCTCCTGGCTATTGGCCATTACGATTTTCTCCCAGAGCAAATTTCCATTTGTACAGTCCAAAGCCACCATGACTCGCTCCTGGTCACGATACCCGCTTAAGAACAAGCGCTTACCCCAAATGACAGGCGAGGAATTGCCTCTGAAAATAGTGGTCCTCCAGAGCAGGTTTTTATCCGGCCCGAACTCAATCGGAATATTCTGTGCGCCGGCATCCGCCAAACCACCTGGTCCCAGGAATTGCGGCCAATTTTGAGAGGAGGCGTTAGCCACACCCATGGAAATCAGGCAGGCGAACAGAATCGCCACCGATACTAACATTTTGTTTCTTGAGTTTCCTCCCATTGGAAAATCCAAGATAAAGGTCTGTAGCGCTTAGTCTCCAGACAAATTTGAAGATCGAATCTGCTATTCCTGTAATTGTGCCGTTGCCCCACCTCTCTGCCCGGCCAAATTATACCTTAGCTCTAATGAGATTTCTGGAAATTCTTTTTCTATGTGAACCTTGATTTTGACAAGTGCTTCGAAAAACTAATCGGATCTGAGCAATCACTAAAGAGTTAATCTTGTTACATTAATAATTGGTTTTTCACCAAAATATCTAGCTAAGCTTGCCAGAAGAAACACGCGTACCAACAATCTCAAACACATGGTAAAACAATCGATTTTGATTACAGGCGTCTATGGGTTGGTAGGGAGCTGTGTCTACAGACACTTAATTGAAAAACCCGATCAATACGAGGTATACGGCATGGATCGAAGCAGACAGCCATCAACGAGGGTCCATGCAGATGAGGTAGCTGATGTGCCTGAGCATCATTTTTTTCTATCGGACATGTCAGACATTGGCGATTTAGAGCAGGCATTTCAAGGTATGGATACCGTCATACATATGGCAGCTGATCCTGATGACCAAGCTCCGTGGGAAAGTACTCTGAAAAATAACATTGAGGCCACTTACCACATGTTCGAAGCAGCCAAGCGAGTAGGTGTTCGGCGGGTGATTTATGCGAGCTCCATTCAGGTAAGTTTTGGTTATTTCTATAACGTCGAACCCTACAAGAGTATCCATGAAAGAAAGTATACAAGCGTACCTGAATCTTTTAAACCCATAACCACATCGCATCCAACATGGCCGATCAATTTTTACGGTTCCAGTAAAGTATTCGGAGAAACGTTGGCGCGGATGTATAGCAGCACGACAGATCTTTCATGTATCTGCATTCGTATGGGTGGCGTCCACTCGATGGATAAAGTCCCAAAACCAGTGCTTCCGAACGCCAGCACTAAAAATGACATGGTTCGACTCGTCGAACTGAGTGTCGAGGCACACGATAACCTGAAGTTTGAAATCCTCTACGGCATATCGAATAGTGACCATCGGTGGGTTGACTTAGAACATACGGCGAAAACGGTCGGTTACGTTCCAGAGGACAGAATCAGTATGGAGGATTAGGGATTGTCTTGGAAGTTAAACTATTAATTTTGCACTCAGAACAAACATTTCATTCAATCGGGAAAAGCGGTAGGAGCGGCTTTATGCCGCGATTTTTCTTACTGAAACAAGAACCTATACCTGCTTTGTTCCCACATTTCCCAAGAAATACCCTATGAGTAACAAAATAGAACGACGCACCTTTATAAAAAGTGGTGTGGCTGCAAGTTTAGCCCTATCTGCTGCCCCAGCCTATCTCCAAGGCAAGGACGACCGCAACATCAAGCTCGGATTCATCGGTATCGGTGGACGTGGAGCGGGCATGTTAAAAACAACCATGCGCCTGACCAATGTCAGTGTGACGGCCGTTTGTGATACCTTCCCCAGAAATTTGAAAGCGGCTCAGGAACTAGTCGAGAAAACCCAGGGATCACGACCGGATGGTTATGGCGATCATGAATTGTCGTATCTGAATCTGCTGGAACGGGACGACCTGGATGGAGTCGTTATCGCCACTCCATGGGAGTTGCACATTCCCATGACTATCGCGGCTATGAGAGCTGGCAAATACGCAGCCACCGAAGTCGGCCCTGCTTCCTCCGTCGACGAGTGCTGGGAATTGGTCAACACGTACGAGGAAACGTGCGTGCCCTTTGCCATCTTTGGTAAACAGAGGCAACCCCATGCTTATAAAGGCCGGGATATCCCTCATAGCGCCATTTACCACGATACCGGAACAACCTTTTACCATCGCACGCGTGGATGTCACATCACCACTCGGGCTGGAACCAATGTCTCCGCCCATGTCAAAAACAATCACATCACCCGGCTGTGCATCTTCGGCTGACCGATAGTTAAGCTGATATTCCTTGTATTGATCCACCAGATCCTGCCGAAATGGCAGATAACGTCCCGTGCGGGCGCGTCCGACCAGACGCATATCATCTGCAACAGGCTCCACTGCATTGGTAAAACTTTAGGGATAGCCATGGGTGCGTAAATAACCCCAGGCCGACTCGATATTGATATTCAAGAGCCGGGTGAAAAGTTCCCGATCTTCATCACTCAGCACATCGGCCAGGTACTGCGGTAATTCATGCTTGGGATGTTCGAACGTAACTTTGGCAGGTTTTGCCGATACCGGAGCCAGGAACAACAGGAAGGGGATAAAAACTACGAGAAATCGGGAGATCAAAGAAGACATAAGGAATAAGGGTTATGGTTGATTGCGATAGGGCAATAACGCACCGCTGCTGTCACATGGGCGGTTGTTAAATTACGATTCTGAGAATAGGATGAAAGAATCTGAAATGCGAGAGGAAAGTGGCTCCGGCATTCCGCGCTTAATAATACTGTCTAAAGCACCCTCCTATCCTTTTGCATTGATCTGAAATATCGCATTTGAATCACACGGCATGAAAATTTCGTGTCATGTAAACACACCTTTACGGAGATCCCGCATCACAGTCAGTCCGGATTCCCTGAAACCTTTCAGGGGTCGGGCTCCTGTCTTTCTGTTTTTCCCAAACAGCCCACGATGCGTCTCAAAAACCAGGTTCACATACTCTTTGGAGCCCAGGACCATCCCATCAGTAAAGTAGCGCACCCTCAGCCTCAATACCTGAGGTGCCGGCAGTTTACCATCCTGTTCCACCACCCTCTTGACAGCTTCCCGATCCATGGTTCTCTGGCTTTCCCGGGAAATAGTGGAACCCATCAAAAAGAGAATTTTACGGTATTCGCTTAAAGCGGATTTTTCGGTCTTCACCTCCAAAACCCTACGCAAACCGGCTCGCGCCTCAGACCTGCCCGCCACCGCCTCCGCATAACCACAGTATCGGTAATCCTTCGGGTCTTCCACCAGACTCGCCCGAACGGGATTCAGATCAATGTATGCAGCCACCGTCCTGAGGCAAGTGGCCGCATCTTCAATCAAAACGCTCTTGAATCGCTCCGCCAGAGAGTCCCGTAACGTTGGTGACTGCGGTTATACCAGATACTGAAACGCTGCTTTAACTCCTTCATAAACAACGAGACATCCCCCATTCGAGCCAACAGCTTTTAGATATGAAAAGCCAGCGAGCTCAAACAGGCGGAAAACACTCCAGGATTTGTACTTCCTGGTCAGCCTCGATTTCGTAGGAGTCCAAACCAGCGGGGCAGAAGAACTTGTCGAACGTTTTTAGCTCTATGACTCCTCCTTCCGCTCTCAACACACAGGAACCTGCGGTGATGACACCTGTAAAGAAGGAACTTTCTTCGCGCATTACAGCACCCTTGATCACTGATTTCTTTATTCGGTAACAGGACGTAGTTTCGGAGCCAATCAGGTGATAGCGGTGAGCGGTTTCTCCGTAAGTCACTTCCAACTGAGGTTCGAACATGAACTTCTCGCGGACCATCGACTCTGGCATCGGCCGGAAGTCGAACACATCGAGACAAAACTCCAACCCTCGGTTCATAAATCGGGCGGACTCGGGCAAGGTGTAACCCGCCTTCTCAAACTCGAAGCGAACGGCAAGATCCGATGGTTCCATGATTTCGACCATGAAAATACCCTCCCCGATGGCATGCGGGACTCCGCCTGGGATAAATAAAACATCTCCTGGTTTAACCTTAATCTTGTCAAAAAAGCTTTCCAGGGTGACAAGGTCCTGCTCTTCGATGCAGCGTTTGAGCTCCTCGCGACTGGGTGGACGTTGAAAGCCCAGATACACGTATGGCTCATCAATACCATCGCGCACACTTAAAATGTAATAGGCCTCCGCTTTGCCGGAGTTCGAACTGAGATGGGCTCGGGCAAATTCCGCAGTGGGGTGAGTCTGGAAATGCAGGCGCACCGCCGAATCCAATAGCTTGACAAGGACCATGAGTTGCTCACCAAAGCGAGCCACATGATCTTTCCCTAGAAAATACTCCGGGTCTGATGCAATCAGGTCCGTGAAAAGCAACTCCTGGCCGTCAATCTGGACTTTGGAAATGCCTTCATGCTCGCTGTGCGAGTCAGGATTCCGGGCAGGTGTAACCGAGGCGATCCAGTCTTCCGGGAAATGACTGTCACAGGGATCGCTTTTGCCAACCAGTTTATCAAGAACGCGACCGCCTGGATAAGTGCGCCAGACGCGGTTCTGCGGCAGCGGGATCAGTCTGTTTTTATAGTTCATGAGGTGAGGAGTTGCCCAGCCCCACAATTCTCAATCGCGAAAAGGTAATCACTCAATTAATCTTCGAAGCTCCGCCAAATGCTTGGGAATGGCTTTGACCGGATCTTCCTTACCTTCGTATTCGAGGGTTATGTATCCCCGGTAATTCGCTTTGCGCAAAATACCAATGATACGTCCCAGATCCGATGGTTCTTTATTACCATTTATAGGAATCTCCGTTTTGATTTGTGCATTGACTGTGTAAGGAGCAATGCGTGCCAGCTCGCGATAGGGATCGTCGGTCGGAGCAATATTGCCCGAGTCGAAGTTAACTCCAAACCAGGGAGAATCAATAGCTTCAATAATCGGCATCAAGCGATCAATCTCGACCAGAAAATCGTGGTTCTCAATTCCCAGTATCACTCCTTTTTCGGCGGCGAAATCGCAGGCGATTTTCAAGTTCGTAATAATGTTCTTAACCGCCTTTGCTTCGCTTATATCTCCAACAGGTTTACCTCCAAAGACCCGGATAACCGGCGCACCCAAAATGGAGTAATGATCAATCCATGTTCGCGTATACTGCATTTGCTTCCGTCCTTCATCACTGCCTGGATCATGGGTAAAGTTGTTGCCGATGGCTCCCCCACTAATGCCAAGGCCATGCATGTGAGCACGGCGCTTCATCTCATTCAATGCCGCCGTGGTCAACGGGTATGGCATAAAATAACCGGTTAACTCAACCGCATCGATTCCTAAAGTGGAGGCGTAATCGATAAACCCAAGCATATCCATTTCGCCGACTGCGTTTGGATCTTTTCTAGTGTCCGGCAAGGACGTGCGTCTTGAATAAGCCGCCAGGCTCAACTTCAAAGGTGCCTTGCTGGTGCGAACGACAGGCTTCATAGCCTGAGCAAATGGGGCTGCACATAAACCGGTTATAAGCGCACCGGCGGCTGTGATGGCTTCGCGGCGGGATAGTTTATTGGAGAATGGAATTTTCGATGTCATAATGGGTACTGAGGTGGAAATCGGTTCGATAATATTATTAGGTAATTGAGCATGCTAACTATTACATGAGCTCTGGCACAGAATATTTTAAAGCTCCTTTTGAGAAAGATTATAGGGAGGATTCAATCCTTTCAGTTCCAAGGACCGGGGTTCTCACCTCCTTTAGGAAAAATGCTGACCAGGCAACTTACCCGACTGAATCAGATACCTACACCTTGCCTTCGAGCATCGCTGCGAGCGCTACTTCATCGACTGTTCCCGTAACCGTGTTAAGGTGGCTCAGGATCGACAATCTATCGCCAGGGCCGCAGGTCGAGATTTCTATCATCCAGTCCTCGGTCTTCTCAGCCTCCACAAGCACTTCGTCAGACCAGGCAATGACTTCCTCAGCTTCAACGAAGCCACCAGTGATTCCTTTAATGAAA
>JAQBYJ010000108.1 GCA_027622555.1 Verrucomicrobiota bacterium | reverse complement strand
CAGGGACGCACCCGCCCTACCTGTTTGTCTGTGGGAAACCGGAAATCAATTGCGTTAATCTCCTAACTCACAGCACTTTTAGTTACGCTCTGATAGTTAATAAGCCGAGCCTTTGACTTGTGTTTTCCCCGTTCAAAAACGCTTCTCATTTCTGCATACTACCTTCATCATTCTCGCATGCTCAAATTTGTTATTAAGCCCCCGGCGATTCTCGGCGCACTTTTTGTGTTCTGCATTCTTAGTCCTTTTACCCAAGGTCAAAATTCCGATAGACCTAATATTCTTTTCGCAATCGCGGACGATTGGGGTTGGCCGCATGCGAGTATTTATGGAGATGCAGTGATAAAAACTCCAACCTTCGACGGCATTGCTGCCAACGGTGTGCTTTTTACGAATGCCTTTATTTCTTCTCCATCCTGCACGCCTTCGCGGAATGCCATTCTTACGGGTCAGTATCATTGGCGGCTCAAGGAAGGCGGCAATCTCTGGAGCAATTATCCGGAAGGATTTCCCACCTACGTTCAGGCCTTAAAGGAAACGGGCTATTTTGTCGGTTCTTACCGCAAAGCTTTTGGACCGGGATCCGATGGTGGCAAAGAAGTCGCCGGGAAAAAGTATGAAGGTCTCGATGAATTTCTTAAGGAACGACCCAAGGATAAACCTTTTTGTTTCTGGTTTGGCTCCTCTGATCCGCATCGCACTTATATTTGGGAGTCCGGTTTGCGCTCAGGTACGAAACTGGAGGATGTCGAAGTGCCGCCGTTTTTTCCGGATAACGAAACAGTCCGGACAGACATCCTCGATTATTATTGGGAAGTGCAGCGCTTTGACCGGCAAGTCGGTGAGGCTTTAGCTTTGCTGGAGGAAAGGGGAGAACTGGAGAACACCATCGTTGTAATGACCGGAGATCACGGATGGCCATTTCCACGGGGAAAATCGAACCTCTACGATTTCGGTTCCAGGGTCCCTTTGGCCATCAAGTGGCACACGGCTGTTCCCGAAAACCGGGTGGTGACCGATTTTGTCAGCACCACAGATCTGGCCCCAACTTTCCTTGAAGCGGCTGGCGTAAAAATTTTGCCAGGCACTACTGGACGATCACTGCTTCCGCTTTTAAGATCGGGTAAAGCGGGTAGGGTCGAAGCCGACCGCGATCACGTCCTGACCGGCAAGGAACGTCACACGTTGGCCCAATTGGATAATCCTGGCGGAACGCCGATGCGCGCCATTCGGACGGATCATTTTCTCTACATCCACAATTTCAAGCCGGAGCGATGGCCTGCTGGACACCCGGAAGGAAGTTATCACGGCAAGAACTACATGGAAATCGATGCCAGTCCAACCAAGGACTACATCGTCGATCACAAGGACGACCCGGACATGGGTATTTACTGGCAGCTTTCCTGCGGACTGCGCCCGGCGGATGAGCTCTATGATATCCGGCTCGATCCATTTCAGATGCACAATGTTGCAGACCGTACCGAATACGCGGGTACTTTGAAACGTTTGAAGACTCAACTCTTTAAAGAGCTGGAAGCAAGCGAGGATCCACGACTTGTAGGAGGTGCGGACGCCTTTGATACGTACGAGTATTTGGGGCGACTGGTTCGAAAGCCCTAACCGGGAACACTCTCCAAGCATCGTGGTATCTGAGTTTTGAAACGGTGCGCCCAGATCCACTTTCAACTAATGATTCAGTATATAATTCGGAGAATGTCTCTTACATAAGCTGCTTCAGCTGCGATCTTTTGCCAGCTACAAATGGCAGCTGAAGCAGCTACTCCTACACTCTGGTCCCACATAAGCAGAATTTGCGCTCGATCAAATCATTTATGGGATGCTAGTACTTTCCCTTCAGTCACCAATCCCGAAGCATGCATTTGGAAATATCAAGTTGAAAATTCCGGATTAGCTATTCATAGGAAAGTCGATCCTTCTACTTCAGTAGCCAGTCGACAGCCTTCTTCGCGTCGCTGTTTCCAATGGAGATATTGTCTGCTGCATTTAGGTATTGGTAAGTTGCATTGACAAATTTTTTGCCTTCATCGCTTTCACCAGAGAGCCAAAGTTTTGCAGGTGCCGAAACGGCAATCATTCCTGGCAGGTCATCGTACTTTATTCCTCCGGGCAGGAAGTCCGTGTCGCGAATGTCTTTCAGTTTTACAAAGCGAAATCCGTCTGTGTCGATCGCAGCATGGGTCACAACATCACCACTCACCGCCCGAGCTGCGGCAACCCAATGCCCGGCTCCGGCCAAGCCGATCAGGTTTATTGATTCCGATTTGCGCTCGTGATCATTTACAAAGTCGATCAAGCTCAGAATGTCGTGAACCCGTTGGGCGAACAGCGAGTGATTATAGCCGTGAGTGTAACCAGCAAATTCTCTAGGATTTTCAACTTTACGTGCTAGCTCTAGCGATGGGCCGTTCGCCAGAAATTCACCCTGATAAAGCAGGTCCACGCCGACTACGGTTGAACCTGCTGTTAGCAGTTTTCGCACATTTTCGTTGGGTTGATAACCGGCTCCCTTGTTTTCAAACAGGGCCGACTTTCCGTTCTTATCGATCCAGACAGTCGTCGTTCCGTTCCACTTTTTGGGATAAAGAAAAACAACAGGTAGTTCCTCGCCGTACGTGTTGTTGCGCAGCAGCCCGGGCATTTCCAGATAGTCTCCGCGGTCCATCTTCTTACTCCATTCGAAATCCGTATTACCTGTCGAATCAAGGGTCCGACCAATGATAGTTTCCAGCGCACCACCCACCAGCCTGCGGTACTCGTCCGGTGTCTGCCGTGCTTTGGCGATTTGTTGTTGCGAGTCCTGATGGATCGTCGCGAGCAGCTTGCGTTCGAACTCCGATCCGCCCTCAGGTTGAGGATGGATTTCGTCCCAAACTGTCGTTTCAGCGTGGGTTAATCGTCGATAGTCTGGCTCAACTATCGGGTCTTGATAACCGAGTTTAAAATGCTTGTTCACCCATGAGTACATGGCAGCTCGATTGACGTAGTTGTAATTGTGTTTGAAATGGGTGTTCGCCCAAAGTGCTACCTTGTCTGCTGCTCCCAGCAATTTGTAGTGCGCCTTTAATTCAGGAAACCCTTTCGTTTCCATTTCGATCGTCCAGTCGTCCGCCGCTGTAAGTCCCAACGGTTTGGGCCCAAAGAGAGCAGCGAACTCAACGTTGCCGGTATCTATTCGCAGCAGCGACGCATTCTCGCAGGTGCAACCGCCCTGCATCCCTGTTGAAACCATGACTGCGGGCACGGCCAGATCAATCCGATCATCTAACGCTGCGAGCATGAAGGTTTGGGTGCCACCTCCACTCGCGCCGGTGATTGCCAAACGATCCGGATCGACCTCCGGTAGGGTGAGAAGAAAATCAAGCGCGCGAATGGAATTCCAGGTATGCAGTCCCATCACACTCTGCAACGCGCCTTCCGCCTGCGGACTGAACAGGCCCCAGTTTGTTTCCGTATTCATCTCGGGGACTTGCTCCGCAAATTTATGCGCGCGATCGTGGCTGATCTGCAAACTATCCGAGTGGCCAATCATATCGTATTGAAAAACGACACAACCCATACGGGCGAGCTGTACACAGCGTGCCTGGTATTGATTGCGACCGCCTTCCTCGAAACGCTCTGAGCCGATCACGATTTCCTTCCGCACCTCTTCGATGCCCTTATCGTAAAACCGCGCGTCACGCCAATGACCATGTGGACACAAAATACCTGGCATCTTCTTCTTTGGATTGGCCGGACGGTATAGACTGCCGGTGACATAGAAGCCCGGATGGCTTTGAAAAAATACTTTTTCGACCGTGTAACCGTGCCGACTGACGAGCCCATGAACCACTGGCACCAATGGTGTCCTGGTTGGCATTGGCCAAAGACCATTGGCGACCAACAACTGGCGGCGCACTTTCCCGGAGCGTTTGTCCCAATCTTCTTTAGACGCTGGCGGTGTGAAGGGGAAGTAACCGTCCAGGTCTTTCAATTCCCCGAGGCGTGCATCCGACGGCGACTCTCCTTCTGGAAGGACCTTGGGTCCCGCTGCCAAGGTGGATATGGACGTGAGTACGAAAATCAGGCCAACTAGTATCCGCCGCAGAGTTTTTTGTAGGACTTTCATATGAAAATTTTGAAGCATAAGGGTTGAACAAAGTCTATTTCCAGGAAGATACACCTGCACAGGTCTAGCATCTTGTTTTAGCGTAAAGCTGAAATCAAGGTGTATTACTTAATGGTTCTCATTTGCATTTCGAATTAAATTCCGTAGCAAGAGTGATGGTAAACGATGGAAAGCGATCAGGAATATTTTCAAACAGAAGAGGCGTTAGAAGAAGCGCTTTCCCGACCGACCCCGGAGCTCATCGAAATGATGAAAACCGTCGAAGGTGATTTCATTTTCCTTGGCGTCTCGGGGAAGATGGGAATTTCCATGGCTGGTATGGCCAAGCGTGCGTGTGAGGTGGCGGGTGTCGAAAAACGAATTTTGGGTGTGTCGCGTTTTAGTGATACGGCTAATAAGGATTTTCTTGAAAGCCAGGGCATCGAAACCATGGCAGGGGATTTGTTAGACCAGGATTTTTTGCGTCAGCTCCCCGATTTCTCGAATGTCGTCTACTTGGCCGGGACCAAATTCGGAACCCAGGGCAACGAAGCATATACCTGGGCTATGAATGCGTACCTGCCTGGGTTAATTGCTGAACGGTTTAAACGCTCACGAATTGTGGCGCTCTCCACCGGGTGCGTGTATCCTCTGGTAGAGGTAAGCTCTGGAGGCTCGGTTGAGACCGATGACTTGGCGCCGGTCGGTGAGTACGCTCAATCCTGTTTGGGCAGGGAGCGAATGTTCCAGTTTGGAAGTACTGAGAATGGGACAGCGGTGGCTCTCATTCGCCTCAATTATTCGGTAGAGATGCGTTATGGTGTGTTGGTGGATGTTGCGACCAAGGTGTTTAATGAGCAGCCGGTAGATGTATCGATGGGTTATGCAAATGTCATTTGGCAGACGGAAGCAAATGACGCGATCCTGCGTTCTTTCGAGTTTTGTTCCGTGCCTGCAAAACCTATTAATATTACAGGAGTGGATACTTTATCGATTCGAGAATTGGCTATGCAGTTTGGAGCCCTCTTTGGTAAGGAGCCCCAAATAACAGGAGAGGAGGGTAGGACGGCACTTCTTTCCAATGCCTCCTGGATGTTTGAAAATCTCGGGCGGCCTAAAGTTTCGCTGGATCAACTCATACGATGGACCGCGAAGTGGATTACTTCGGGAAATCCCTTGTTAGGAAAACCTACCCATTTCGAAGTGAAGGACGGGAAATACTGATTTTTTAGAATGAGCTCTGATTTTCCAACAAATATTCGAACACGATTAAGTAAAGGTTGTGCTATTCCGGCCCATCCCCTGGCTTTGAACAAAGAGCGAAAGTTGGACGAACGTCGACAGCGCGCTCTATCAAGATATTACCTGGATGCCGGTGTTGGTGGTCTTGCCGTAGGCGTTCATACGACTCAGTTCGAAATCCGTAAGTCTGAAATCGGACTCTACAAGCCCGTCTTGGCTTTGGCCAAAGAGGAGATCGACGCTTATGAAGCGAGGTCGGGCCGAAAAATTGCACGGATCGCTGGTGTTGTCGGCTTAACGAAACAAGCTGTTGAGGAGGCAGCTCTTGCCGCGGAGTTGGGATACGACGCCGGGCTCCTTAGTCTGACTGCGTTTCCAGATGCCTCGAACGACGAACTGATTGAGCACTGTCGAGCGGTAGCCGAGATACTTCCTGTATTCGGATTCTACATTCAGCCGGCCGTGGGTGGTCGATTTCTCGGTGTCGATTTTTGGCGGAAGTTTTCCAAAATCGAAAACGTGGTCGCCATTAAAGCTGCTCCTTTCGATCGTTACAAAACCTTCGATGTGGTTCGCGGTGTGGTTGAGTCTGGAAGGTCGGAGGACATCGCTTTGTACACGGGCAATGATGACAACATACTCAATGATCTACTTACGGAATTTGAAGTTAGCTTAAATGGGGTGCCGGTTAAAAAGCGAATTGTCGGAGGCCTATTGGGTCATTGGTCTGTTTGGACCAAGCGTGCGGTCGAGCTGGTTGAGAAAGTTCAAAGTGGAGCATTCGATCCTTTAGGAATTGAAGGACATATTCTTGGAAACAAGATTACAGACAGCAACGCGGCGTTCTTTGATGCAGCGAATGGATTTGCGGGTTGTATAGTAGGTTTGCACGAGGTCCTGCGAAGACAAGGCTTGCTCGAAGGAGTCTGGACCTTAAATCAAAACGAGGAGCTTTCTCCTAAGCAAAAGGACGAGATCGATCGCGTCTACGCAGCGTACCCGGAATTAAGCGACGATGCCTTTGTTGCTGAGAACCTGGATCGTTGGCTGAGCTGAAATTCATGGCTGATATTTCCATAAGGCAAATGCTGGAAACTGACCTGGAGGCTGCCATGGGTCTAAAAAATGCCGAGGGGTGGAATCAGACGGAATTGGATTGGCTATTGTTTTTGCGGCACAACCCGGAGCTATGTCTGGTAGCCTGTTCGGAGGAGTTAGTGATCGGCACAGTTACGGCGATTAACTATAACAACGAAGTTGCCTGGATCGGAATGATGCTCGTGTCTCGTGATTTTCGGAATCAAGGCGTAGGAAAAATGCTGTTGAAGACTGTCATTGAGTGCCTGGCTGGTTGCCAATCGATCAAGCTGGACGCGACTCCAACGGGGAAACCAGTATACCGAAAGCTGGGATTTGTGGAAGAACTGGAGTTACATCGAATGACGATTCAAAAACTTCCTCCTATTGACGACGGTTTAATATCCGGCGAGATTCGACTTATTGCGGATTCTGACATTCCTGAAATCGCTCGTTTGGACCAACTTGCATTTGGGAGCGACAGGACCCGGTTAATTCAACGAGTGTTGAAAAATCTACCGGGCCAGAGTTGGATGTCAGTGCAGGACGGGAGGGTTTCCGGGTTTTTGTTAGGAAGAGTTGGAACTCGGTTTAACCACATCGGTCCTCTTGTCGCTGCTTCGATGGACAGTGCCAAAGCGTTGCTTGGACAGGTATCAAAGGATTTGAGTGGGAAACCTGTAGTCATGGACGTTCCCGAGGCAAAGGCGGATTGGCTGGCCTGGCTTTCTGAATGGGGGTTTTCACATCAACGGTCTTTATCCAGAATGTATTTAAATAAAAATCTACCGAGCAAAAAGGGTGATTCTCTGTTCGCGATAATGGGTCCTGAGTTGGGCTAATCTTTCTGCCGTCCCTTGAAGTTTTTTGGCGTGCTGATGGTGGGATATCTCTTGGAATTCTATTCGTTGATGTTGCCGGTACCAATTTACTTACTATTTGTATTCCTTGGAGTTTTTAACCTGAATGATCTAAATGAACCCTCGTCCACCTTTCTTCTTAATTTATACGTTTTGCGCGGTTCTTTTGTTTGTTGAACTTCAGAGTGCTACTCATGGTCCCATAAACTCAGCCAAATCATTTTCCGACGCGTTACAGTTGGTCCAAGCCGGAGATATCATCATAGTTGCCAACGGGCGGTATAATGGTTGGGTCGTTGAGTTGGGCGCTCAAGGAACGCTTGAAAAGCCGGTGACGATTCGTCCGGAAAGTGCAATGGGTGTGACTTTTTCTGGTTTCAATCATTTCAGCATAACTGGCAGCTATGTCACGATTAGCGGATTTCTATTTGATGGATGCAGACTGGATAAGAACTTGTTGGAATTTGAAGGTTCTGATCATTGTCGAATAGAGGAAACTACGTTCCAACATTCGGGAGGAGAACAGGCAGTGATAGGCATCAAAGCTGGCGCACGATATAACAGTCTGGTCGATTGCAGATTTATCAATATCGCCGCTCGCTCTGTGAATTTGCACATCAATGAGGAGATATACAAACGAGGTGTTCCAACTGGAAATATTATCCGAAATAATCATTTTCAGGACATTCCTCCGGCCAACCAAAATGGACGCGAGACGATCAAGATTGGCACGAATCAACCCACCTTCGGACATGTCATGGTCAACACTATTATTGAGGATAACACCTTTCTTCGTTGTGACGGAGAGGCCGAGATTATCAGTAACAAATGCGCGGGAAATATCTATAGGCGAAATGTGTTCATTGAATGTAAAGGCGAGTTGGTTATGCGGGGAGGGCAAAATTGCCTGATTGAGGCCAATCGATTTGATAGTTGTTCCGGCGGTATCCGACTATGCGGTACTGGTCATATCGTAAGAGACAATGTAATCATCAACAGCAGTGGAACCGGGATACGCTTGTTTTTTGGAATGACTAAAGAACAAGCCGGCCATTACCAGGCCGCCGGCAATTGTTTGATCATGAATAACACCATCGTCAACGCGGGTAAAGCGGGGATTCTCATTGGTGATAGTCGAGGCAAAGATTGGAAGGAGAAGGGGGTGCAAAACGTAGCTCCCGAAGCTAATCGAATTCTCAACAACATTATCGTGGGTTCGACGGGAGATTTGCTCTTGGCTGATCATGCGCCGAACAACACCATCGATGGAAACCTGTTTCACCGATTAGGTGACGCCGATCTTTCGATGTCTGGCGATAATCCTCTCTATGGCGATCCACTTTTTCGTGATCTTGTTGCAGGTGATGTTCGCCCTGGCAACAATAGTCCTGCTCTTGTATCGGACCCCCCTAAAGGAGCATCGTTTAAATAAATAGATCCGCTATAATTCCTCGCCTCGCGACCCTGGATTCTTCAATTTATCCGTAGCTTATGCATACCCCATATACCAAGTGGCTACGGTTGGCCTTTCTCATCACTTGTTTTCAATTGAGTAATCTCGCCAACTCTCAGGCTGTTCAACCGAATATACTCTTTATTGCCGTCGACGATCTTCGTCCGCAATTGGGCTATTACGGTGAAACCTGGATGAAGACGCCGAACATGGATCGTCTGGCGTCAACTTCACGGGTGTTCAGTCGGCACTATGTTCAGGTGGCAACTTGCGGCGCTTCCCGACATGCGCTTTTGACCGGACTTCGTCCGAAAGAGGAAGGGGATTATGGGAACGGGCCTTTCAAGACCAACAAAGAGGACTTGGCTGCCCGAAAAACGGAGTCGTTTCCTCACTTATTTAAGCAGAACGGTTATCGTACGATCTCCATAGGCAAAATAAGTCACAGCAATGTTAGCAGCTTGGATGATTTGCCGCGTAGTTGGAGTAGTGTCAGGAAGCTGGAGCGGCGTTGGGGAGACCGACACAATTTCGTCAATGCGTATGCCCAGATCGACCGTCCGGCATCTGAATCGCAACCGAGAAATAAGGGCTATGCATTTGAGTCTGTACCCCTCGATGACAAAGCCTATCCCGATGGTTGGATCGCCGAACACGCTGTTCAAGTGCTCAACGAGATCAAGAATGAACCCTTTCTATTGGCCGTGGGGTTTATGAAACCGCATCTGCCATTTAACGCTCCGACGAAATACTGGGACCTCTACGATCCAGACGGGATACCGGCTGTTCCCTATGTGAGTCCCCCTAGCCATATTGTTACGGGAATGTCTCTTAATTCCTCCTTCGAATTGCTCGGGCAATACGATGTTCCTAAAGGCGGTCTGGAAGATCCCGAGTATGTTCGAATCCTCCGCCACGCCTACTGTGCTGCGGTAAGCTATGTCGATGCACAGGTTGGTAAGGTGCTGGATGAACTCGATCGTTTGAATCTCAGCGAAAACACAATCGTGGTGCTCTGGGGCGATCATGGTTGGCATCTGGGCGAATTAAGTTCTTGGGGAAAACACACCGCCTTTGATTACGCCCTGCGTTCTCCTCTCATCGTGCGAGTGCCGGGTATGCAAGAACCCGGAGTCCTAACGGATGCACTGATCGAGACTGTCGATATTTATCCGACTCTGGCCTGGCTGTGCGGTTTGCCAGCGACGGAAAGGCTGGAAGGGAACAGTTTTTTTAATTTATTGGACGATCCGGACGCCACAGGTCCTGAAGAAGCTTTTAGTTATCATCGTCCGTGGCATTATGAAAACAACCCTTATGAGTCAGGTCCCTGGGCCAAGACAATCAGGACCGATCGTTTTCGATTTACCCGTTGGACCACCGGGATCGAATCAGGCGAAATCGTGCAGCTCGAACTCTACGATCATCAGACCGACGCAGGTGAACAACATAATATCGCCGCTGACAGTCCTGAGATCGTAAAGTCACTGATCGCGCGATTGGGAAACGACGGTCGGACCTATACTCGGTAGTACATCCATTCTCTATCTTCCCGCTTGCCCTCGCCTCCAAGCGCTCCAGCATAAAAACATGCTCAATTACAGACTCATCAAAAATTGTTCCGTTTTCGCAGCCTTCACTTTTGTTTCTTTTTCTGCCTCAGTTCAGGCGGCCAAGCCAAATATCCTCTGGATTATTGCTGAGGACATGGGACCGGAGCTTGCCTGTTACGGTACCCCTGAAGTAAACACGCCGGCCCTCGATACCCTGGCTGCGAGTGGAGTTCGTTATACCAACGCATTTACGGTCACGGGCGTTTGTTCGACGAGCAGGTCTTCTTTCATGACTGGGATGTATGCGATGTCGATTGGTGCGCACAACCATCGGTCGAATCGCGATGGTAATTTTCCACTGCCGGATGGTGTTCGCGTGTTGACGGACTGGTTGCGTCCAGAAGGTTACACCACCGCGAACATCAAGGAGCTGACGAAAGATAATGAGCTGGCTAAGTTCTTCAAAGGAACCGGAAAGACCGATTGGAATTTCACCTACGAAAGTCCGGTCGACCCGAAGCTTCAACCTTTTGATTTGGAAAACTGGGACGATCTAAAGGACAATCAGCCGTTTTATGCGCAGATCAACTTTTCTGAGACTCACCGTGGTGGGGCCTGGAATGATGCGCATAACGAAATCCCCAAAAGTGATTTGGCTGATCCTGCGAAAGTGAAGATTCCTCCATACTATCCCGATCATCCTGTAACGCGCGGCGTTTGGGCCCAGTATTTGAATACCGTCATGGCGGTTGATCGAAAGGTGGCCTTTATTCGTGAACTACTCGTTCGTGACGGCCTGGAAAAAAATACCATCGTGGTATTCATGGGTGACCACGGCCGGGCCATGCCGCGTTCCAAGCAATGGGTCTATGATTCCGGTCTCAGTATTCCGCTCATTATTTATTGGCCTGAAAACAATTCCGACCTACCTGTTCCAGCCAAGTATGAGCGAGGATCTGTGAACGATCAGCTCGTTCAATCGATTGATCTTTCTGCGACGACACTCGCTCTGGCGGGTCTGAAGAAACCCACTAAAATGCAGGGGCAAGTTTTTCTCGGCGATCAGGCCGAAAAAGAGCACTCCTATGTCTACGCGGGTCGTGATCGCGGCGATGAAACCGTGCTCATGATTCGCACCGTTCGAGGCAAGCGGTATCGTTACATTCGAAACAAATATCCTGAGAAACCTTTCCTTGAGATCAACCGCTACAAAGAGGCCTCCTATCCGATTATCGGATTGATGCGTGATCTGCATGCTCAAGGTAAACTGACAGGCCCGCCCGCTGTTCTGATGGCACCAAGCCGTCCCCGGGAGGAGCTGTATAATCTCCTGCAGGACCCTTATGAAATAAACAACCTGATCGACTCACCCGATCACGCGAAAATAGCCAAGCGCTTTCGTGAAAAACTCGATACCTGGCAGGATGAAATTGACGACAAAGGCCGCATTGAAGAACCCGTTGAAATTCCTGCTCATTGGGAAAGTGAAATGATCCGAGCCTATGACCAACGACTCGCTGAACGTCCGAAGAACTGGTATGAAATCGCCCCGGCCCTTGGACCTTACACGATTAAGTAAGGCTTCTTTACATACTGGATATTTGCCTTAATTGTTTCGAAGATAGAACGACGTGACTTTCGCTGTTTGTTAGTATTGAGTTGAGATTATGCACAAAATGTCTTCTCGATTCTTTACCCTTTTCTTGATTCTTTTGTTCGTAAGCTATGCTTCCGCCAAACTGCCCAAGATGTCCGGAGTGCCAACGGCTGATCCGGAATCGGTCGGTATGTCTGCCGAGCGTTTGAAAAAATTGGATGCAGTCATGCAAGGCTATATCGACCGTAATGAAACAGCGGGTGTTGTCACCCTCGTGGCTCGGAAAGGGAAGGTCGTTCACTTTTCGGCCTTAGGAAAGCAGGATGTCGAAAATGATGTCCCTATGCGACCAGACACTATCTTTCGAATGGCTTCGATGACCAAGCCGATTACTTCGGTCGCGTTGATGATGCTCTATGAGGAAGGCTACTTCCAATTGCGCGATCCGGTTTCAAAATGGTTGCCCGAGTACGGTGACATGCACGTAGCCATTCCGGCCCCGGCAGACGAACGATTGGATGGTCGTTATAAATTGGTCCCAGCGAAAAGCCAGATTACCATTCAACAATTGCTGACGCATACTGCAGGTCTTTCCAACGGCTCTCGAGGGATTACCCAGCCCGAATACGCGAAGGCGATGGCTAGTTTCCCTCTGGAAGAAACAGATTACTCGCGCATGATGCGCCTGGCGAAACTCCCGCTAAATTTCCATCCGGGTGAAGCTTGGGAGTACACGCTGGGAACCTCGGTGGTTGGTGTACTGGTAGAACAAATGTCGGGCATGACGCTCGATGAATTCTTTCAGGAACGCATCCTCAAGCCGCTGGATATGACCGATACGCATTTCTTTCTCCCTGAATCAAAATTGCCCCGGTTTGCGGCTAACTATGGTCCGGATGAGAACAAGAAAATTTATCTGACAGAGGCGGCGGATAAGGAGAGTCGTTTTGTTAGAGGACCACATGTTCAATTCCGTGGTGCTGGAGGTTTAGTTACAACCACGCGCGATTACTTTCGGTTTTGTCAAATGATGCTAAACGGCGGCGAGTTGGACGGCGTGCGAATCCTCAGTCGAAAGACGGTTGAGATGATGACCATTAGTCATACCGGCGACCTGCCCATCTGGTTGACTGGCCCAGGTTATGGTTTTGGTCTCGGCTTTGCGATAGTTACTGACATGGGACCTGCTGCGACTCCCCGTTCAGAAGGTTCCTACTTTTGGAGTGGCGCTCATGGGACCATTTTCTGGGTCGATCCAAAAGAAGAACTAATTGGAATTATCATGGAGCAGATCTATCCCTATACTCAGATTAATATCATGCAGGATATGGCTTCTATGACCTATCAGGCGGTAGTGGATTAGTTGGTGAAGAGGATAGGGTGGGAAAAGAGGTTTCAGGTGTCGGGTGTCAGGTTTTATTGTGTAGGAGCAAATTTATTCGCGACCTTGTTTCAAATGCGAAGCTGTGGCTTGGCGATCCCCGGGGGTCGCTACTAAAGTTGCTACAACAGGAGAAAGGTGACTTTCCTGTAGTGAATCAGCCCCAAGAATTCTGTGCGAAAAGACCATCCACTCGCCAATGGGAATTCGTTGGATCCGGTAGCTCAGGTTTTGACATCTTTCAAAATCACCCCTCATTGAAACCCTTGTGATAATAGATATTGCCTGTCTAATCAGTTTGTTTAGAAAAAATACGTGAACAAATTTTTCTCTCCTATTCTTCTGGCATCCGTTCTCTCTGTCGGGGCGGCCGACCATAAAATCCCAAATTTCCGCACGGTTGAAATCGATGCGCAACTCGAGATTGGTTACGGTGTCGCTTTGGCCGATATGGATGGTGACGGTAAGCCCGATATTGTTCTTGCGGATAAAAATCAATTTGCCTGGTACCAGAATCCTTCTTGGGAGAAACACATCATGGTGGAGAACCTCACTGAGCGGGATCATGTTTGTATCGATGCCCGGGATATTGATGGAGATGGAAAAGCCGAGGTCGCTGTAGGAGCTCAATGGAATCCCAATGAAACGTCCGATGAAGCGAAAAGCGGGAGCGTTCATTATTTGATTCCTCCGGAAGACAGGACTCAGAAGTGGACTCCGGTTCAATTGCCTCACGAGCCTACTATTCATCGTATGCGCTGGATTAAAACATCCTCGGGCGATTTTGCATTGGTGGTCCTGCCGTTACACGGTCGTGATAACAAAGGTGGCGAAGGTGCAGGAGTTAAGACTATCGCCTACAAGGTTCCAGCGAATCCTCAGGACACGTGGGAGACTACGGTGATTGATGACCAAATGCACAAAACGCATAACTTGGAGATTGCAACTAATCTACCCCAAGCCAGAGGGCAGGAAGCATTGCTCATTGCCGGGGCAGAGGGGGTATTTCTTTTTCGACCCGAAAATGGAAGTCTGAATCGCCGTCAGATAATCGGCAGCGAGGAAGGAGCTTCCGGTTTTGTTGGAGCTGGGGAGGTTCGCTCCGGAAATCTTCCTGGAGGTGGGATGTTTATTACTACGGTCGAACCTATGCATGGAAATCAATTGGTGAGTTATACGCCTCCTGCACGTAATTCGGGAAAACGGCTTGGGATTCGCAACGTTCTTTTCGATGAAATGGTCGAGGGTCACGCTCTCGCTTGCGGCGATATACTGGGAATCGGGTCTGATCAAGTTGTCGTGGGTTGGCGTGGGAATAGAACAAGCCCGAATAGTTTTGGTCTAAAATTATTTATTCCTTCAGATTCAAATGGTCAGGCATGGACTTCTTCGGATATTGATGTCGACGGCATGGCTTGCGAAGACGTCAAACTTGGAGATTTAAACGGCGATGGTCGACTCGACATTGTTGCCTGTGGTCGCTCTACCAAAAATCTTCGAATCTACTTTAACGAAGGCCTTTAATTTTTCCTCAAATGTTCCTTCGGTCTTTCCGGGATGAAATTTCGCCGTAGGGCCAGTTGCTAGCAACTCGGCCCCCATGACCCATCACGTTCCGGGACAAGGCGTCGATGCAAGCATCGAGCCCTACACGTAGAAAGTGGGACGACCAATCGCTTATTGTTAAAGCTCTAACTGAAGCGTGCGTAGTCGTACGAAGCTCGGCGTACCAAGATCGCTGATATCAATTCGAATTACATACTGAGTAATTCCGTCTGTGCTATCGGAGGAAATGACGGTATGCTGCACAGGTAAAAAGGTTTCGAGATCATCTCCCAGTTCGATTTGAAAAAACGCATCGCTGATTCCATCTCCCCAGGGAAAGGTGAGTTCTACATACTCCTCAGTCGCATCGCTCATTTTAACCGGAACTGCATTTGGTTTTTTGGGGAGCGTACCAAACGTATATTCCTGGAGGTTAGTGAGACCGTCCTTGTCCGGATCGGCACCAAGGCCGGAAGTAAGTAGGTCCGCTTGTTCCTCATCTGTGAAGTTTGCTGCTTTCCAATCGTCGTAAGCAATTAGCTCGATGGTCCAATCCAGAGTGAGCGTTACATTGTTTGCAGTGTAACCAAGAGTAGCTGTCATACCGGTGGGTAAGGCGGTATCGTCTACCTGATCGAAGGTCCCTACAATCGTCGGAGCGTTGAGAATGGTGAACGTTGTT
This sequence comes from Verrucomicrobiota bacterium, assembly GCA_027622555.1. Classification (NCBI taxonomy): domain Bacteria; kingdom Pseudomonadati; phylum Verrucomicrobiota; species Verrucomicrobiota bacterium. Next base: position 1,803 of record JAQBYJ010000108.1, on the reverse strand, counting down.
TGGCCTGAAGGAAAGTAGCCGTCTATGAGCATGGGTCGCACGGTTCCGGCGAGTGTTGCTGTACCTGAGTTAATTTGCAATAGATCGGAGTTGTCGTTGGCACTGGCCTCCCATTCATAAGTGGAATCTGCGGTGAATGTGGTATCGCCGGTTATGGTGAGGGTTCCGGGGCTATCACCGGGTGCAACATTTCCGCTGCCTACCAGAAAATCTCCCACCAATTCTCCCCAGCCTCTCAGGTAGCCATCGTCCTTGAGTTCGACTTCTGGTATGGTGGTTTGTGTCCCTTCACCGAGATTAACAACACCTGCAACTTCCAGTCGAACTGAGTGAACCTCGTTCGTCCTTTTTGTAAGTGTTGACCCTTTAGAAATTGAAGTGACTGTTTTTGCGCCTGGACCACTCCATTTCGTGTTCAACATGACTTTTATTTGTGTTGGAAGAAGAATATCCGCCTCCGGATCTATTTTCCAGGTTCCACCTTCGAGAACTCCTGTCTCAGAAAGGTTTGTGAGCTTTGTAAAACCAAGGGTCGAATCACCAGTTACCTGGACAGTACCGTTACGATCATTTTCGAAGGCGCACAATATGGCCACGCTCCCGCCATTTTCGCATATAAAAAGGCCGCTATTCGTATAAGCGTGGGACCCACCTCCAGAAATGGACGCGCCTGAGTGTAAACGGTGGATACCTAGGTTGGTAACTCGGCCACCAGAAAATTCCTGTCCCTCGGAGGCATCTTCAAGCGTCAAAGAGGAAGTCTGGATAATAGCTGAAATGTCTCCAGAAAAATTAAGTAAGCCTCCATCCAAAATCCGGGGAGCTCCGGCGGAAATAGCCAGGCGACCCAGATTGAGTAGCTGTGTTCCCCTGAACGTGCCACCTCTCCAATCCATATACCCTCTGTTCAAGAAATTCGCTCCTGAAATTGCGAGCGTTCCACTCCTCATAACGAACCCTTTGGTATCATCTATTTTTTTGTCTTCATCAATTCCTAGAGAGTTTTGAACGCCATCCAACAAGCCTTCACCTTGACTCGTAAGATCCAGGGTGATTGTAGGCTGAAGCTGTGTGCCTCCGAAGGTTGCAGTTCCTGCTCCTTCAAAGGAAAGAACAGGTTCCGTAACTACGTAGGTTCCGTGAGTCATCACCAAGCGCTCCGTTGCGTCCATTGTGAATCTTCCATTGAATTCGTCGGAGCCACCTTCCAGCGTCAGAATTCCATTTTTAAGATGAGTCGTTGCATTGGCTGATTGGTTAAACTTTGGTCTTATTATGTACATTCCGGTACCTGTTTCTCCTAAGATTATCTGTCCACCTTCAGCATTGATTAAGGCGGAAGGCGCGTTTGGATTTACTGGATCGATTCGCTTGGAAGTTCCTTCTAGAAAAAGAGTACCTTCGTTGTCGAAACGTCTTACCTTCATTCCCGACGTAGTCCAAGTGCCCAGGTTCGAGACCCAAACTTCAAAGGATGGACCAGAAATAGTCCCTTGCATTACGGTGCCACTCTTTAGATTTTGAAAGACGCTATTATCCTTCGACGGGTCAGCTAATTCCAGCCGAGTACTGCCGGAAATGGTCATGTAGGCTTCGTTTTGAAAATCTGCGGAAAAATCTCCTCCCCCCATCACAAGACTTCCTAATTGATAACCTGGAGCATTCGGTAGCGACGCCGTTACAGTCTCTTTCAGAGTAATAGTAACTAGACCCTGTTCGAAAAGCCGCTGGTTGTCCGTAAAATGCGCATGATAAAGTTTTGGAAAACCAGTATTAAGGCTTGAAAGTGTGCCGCAACATACT
>JAQBYJ010000107.1 GCA_027622555.1 Verrucomicrobiota bacterium | reverse complement strand
GATGCGACAGGATCGACAAATCCTGTCGAAATTCTTATGGATACTGAAAAGTCGGTTACGGCTGTATTCGTTGAATTGGTCATTCCCAAATTTACCTTAAGTAAATTGGTCAGTCCGGAAAGTTCAGGAACCATAACCGATAGTGGCGAAGGTTCTTACGACGTAGATGAGACGGCAACCGTCACTGCAATGGCAGGACCAGGTTTCGCATTCGATCGCTGGGAAGGGAATGCGTCGGGCACTGAAAATCCGATCGAAATCCTTATGGATTCAAACAAGGAAGTCACAGCGATTTTCCGTGAAGTATTTAACCTAACCACCGCAGCAAGTCTTGAAAGTTCTGGAACGGTTAAGGATAGTGGAAATGGTGCCTATTTGAAAGATAGCATTGCAACTGTGGAAGCGATTGCGGAAGGAGGGTTCGGCTTTGATCATTGGGAAGGTAGTGCTTCCGGATCGGATAATCCCATCGAAATCCTTATGGATGGAAATAAATCTATTACGGCAATTTTTCATGAGATAACGAGCTTAACTACAATAGTCAGTCCGGAAAACTCGGGTACCATCAATGAAAGCGGAGATGGTTCCTATGTTAAAGATAGCACCGCAACTATTGAAGCCATACCTGCGCTTGGATACCTTTTTGTAAGCTGGAGCACAGATGCTAGTGGGGATGAAAACCCCTTGGATCTGGTTATGAATGACAATAAAGCTGTGACGGCACATTTCGTGCAGGACTTAAGTGATCAAGACAACGATGGCTTGAGTGCTTATGAGGAACTCGCTATCCACGGGACCAATCCGGAAAAGAAAGATACAGACGGTGATAAAATTAATGATGGCGATGAAGTTGGCACCATCTTTAACCCCGCGATTGACGATACTCCCACCCTTCAACTCTTAGCTTCCAATCCCGGACTTTATTTAAGCCTGGTGTTATCATCCGCCGCGGTGATTCCTGAAATTGTTATTGAGAAAAACGAATCCGGTGACTTCGAAATAATCATACAAATTGAAAAAACGGATGATCTTACTAACTGGGTCGCCATGGATCTTACAAACGCAGTGATCGAGGGTAATAAAATCACCGTTGTCGTGCCTGGATCAGGGTCGTTAGAATTCCTTCGATCTCGAAGTTCAAAATAGACCGATCACTCTGTTTTGAATAATTTGCCGTTTCAATCAACCTGGTTCAAGGCCCAAGTGGCTCGACCGGCAATGCATGTTGCCATCCTGAATACAGGTTGATAAGCTCCTGGGCCTTTTCGGGATACTCGTTAACAAGGTTACGGCTCTCAGATTTGTCTAAATCCAGGTTGGCTAAAAAATAGCGATCTTTGACCGGATCGAGTGCAGGGTAATCTTTCGTGTCATCTCTAGGATTGAATAATAGTTTCCAAGCTCCGTTACGAACGGCCCAACGACCGTCTCTCATAAGCCAATACATGGTATCCCGTATGGGTTCGTCTGTGTGAATGATCTGACGGAGACTCGTACCTTCGACTCCTGCTGGGAGTTTGGATAGACCACAGTAATCGGCAATCGTGGGTAAGATATCCATACTCATGGCAGAACTATCAACTACTTTTCCTTTTGGAACTCCAGGACCCATTATGATGGCCGGGACACGAAGTCCCCCTTCAAAAAAACCGAACTTCGAACCTCGATAGGGTCCCGCAAATCCCCCACCCCACATCGTTCTTTCTTCAACTGAATGACCATGATCAGACAGGAAAACAATTAAGGTATTTTCCAATTCTCCGGCTTCCTCAAGGACGGCTATCAGCTTGCCCACTTTCTCATCTACTGTGGATACACAAGCGGCGTAATTTTTTCGAGGAGACGGCAAATCCGCATAATAATCCAACCACTTCACATCCGGTTGCAGCGGGTAATGAGGCAGGTTGATCGCAAAATAGATAAAGAAGGGATCCTGCTTGTTTTCATTAATAAACCGGCCGGCTTTCTCGACCAGACTATCTTGAAAGAAATAGCCATCCTCATAAACTTCTTTTCCATTTTCCCAAAGATCGTGGTAGTTCGGACCGCTCCAATAAAAGAAGTGAGAGTAGTTATCGATACAACCTTCCATATGACCGAAGGTGTAATCAAAGCCCTGATTCTCGGGACGCCTGCCCTGGTCTTTTCCTAAATGCCACTTCCCGATATGAGCCGTGGCATAACCTTCCGGTTTTAACATTTCAGCCATGGTAACCTGCCCTGTATCCAACCCATCGGTCTTTCCCGAGTTGCCGGTTAAGCCAGCTCCCGGAGGAGATTTACCTGTTAACAACGTTGCGCGAGAAGGCGAACAAACCGAAGAGCCTACATAGAACTGACTGAAGCGAACACCATTCTCAGCCATACGGTCAAAGTTGGGTGTATAGAGATCCTTCGCCCCATAACAATTGAGATCCAAGGTCCCCTGGTCATCAGTCATGATTACCACGACATTGGGTGGTTGGCCGTGCGAACACAGTGTCGATATTAGAACCAAGATCCATCCACAAATCCCCAATCGGGCAATCATCCTCTTACTCGTCCTCCTACTTTCTACCATCCTCTTAATCGTCCTCCAACTTTCTACTGTCATATTAATCGTCCTCTTTGTCTCATATCTTTCGCGGCTAAAGCAGCTTACAATTTCCACAGTGTCACCACCGTGGCTACAATCAATCTAGTTTCGGCAAATACCTCACCCCGTAATCCTTTGGTAACAGCGTCACGTTGTTTTCCTCAGCCCAGTCGTCCCACTTAGCACTTAAGCGCGTAACAACGTCATGATACTTTTTCGACACGTCAATTTCCTCTGTTCGAACTGAGGTCATATCATACAATTCCCAAGATTTATACTTGTGTGCCACCAACTTCCAGTTTCCTTCGCGAACCGCTCGATTGCTTTCATGTTCAAAATACAAAGTCCGCAGCTCCTCCTCTTCACCCAGAACCTGTGCAACCAAATCTGTTCCGGGCAGCGGTAGATTTCCGTTATAGCCTACGCCACTTGCAGTTACTATCGTTGGCATAAGATCAATGATGTGAGCAGGTCGATGATATAATTGTCCGGCTTGGGCACCCAAATAGCCAGACCAGTGAATGATCCCGGGTGAATTGATTCCACCTTCATGGTTATAGTGTTTGTACATGCGCCAAGGCGTGTTGGAGAGATTGGCCCAGCCGGATCCGACACTGTGAAACGTTTCAGGCCCTCCCATTTGGTTCAGATCATTTCCCTTATGCAGGATGTTGTTATTGCTCGATTGAGTATCGAATCCACGCCAATCCCATTCCGCACAAGCACCATTATCTGAAAGGAAAATGATCAGAGTATTCTCAAACTCTCCGTTCGCTTTGAGATCATCCACCACTCGACCGATTTGTTGATCCATGCGATCCACCATAGCGGCAAAGATCGCCATCCGTCTTGCAAGGTCTGCTCGACGATCAGGGTCCTTGATATCGTCCCAGGCAGGATTCACTCCCGTTTCTGTTTCACCGTAATTCCAATAAGGAGACCTTGGCGTTAACCCGGTCGAAGCATCCACAATACCTAGAGCCTTCATCCGCTCCAACCTCTCCGCTCGCAACTGATCCCAACCGTCCAGATAACGATCGGCATACTTTTCTATCTCCGCCTTTGGCGCCTGAAGCGGAAAATGCGGGGCCGAATGCGCCAAATACAAAAACCAGGGACGACCAGGTGTTTCCCGGGCCAGATTCAGGAAATCAAGCGCATGATCCGTGATCGCATCCGTCGCATAGAACTCGCCTTCTTCGTAACGCCTTGCCTTTCGTCCTTCCGGTTTACGGATTAAGTGATCCTGATCGAAGAACTGTTTCGAACTTGTCAAGGTCCCGTAAAACTCCTCAAAGCCGTGCTTCGTAGGATCGTCCGTACCCAAATGCCACTTACCGGCAATAAAGGAACGATAACCAGCGGGCTTCAAAACCTGAGCAATCGTTTGGGCGTCGCCAGAAACACGGCCTCGATATCCGGGTCGGTTCAAATCGATGGTCATATGTCCCAGATCCACCGCATGAGGGTACTGCCCTGTGAGGATGCTGGCACGGGACGGACAGCAACGACCCGTGTTATAAAACTGAGTCAGGCGGACACCATCAGCAGCAAGCTGATCGAGATTGGGAGTATTGATCTCCCCGCCGTAGCAACCCAGGTCACTGTAGCCAAGGTCGTCCGCAACGATGAGAAGGATGTTGGGAGGGGAAGCAGCAAAGAGCGGAGAACAGTGAGTAATGAGTAGGCCAACTAAAAGTATACCGTAGATTCTCATGCCATTAACGCAATTTTGTCCAAATAAGATCATCTTTATCTTTCTCGCAGATAGGAGCTTGCTTGCTTGCTTGCGATTCGACTCCCTAAGACCATCAGGTCGCGAGCAAGCTAGCTCCTACAATTTTCAAATCTCCATTAATATTTCCTCGTATGAGTTTCCTTCAACATACTATCGAGTTCGGCGGCTAATCGCTTCACTACATCCGGATGTTTACTCCAAAGGTTGGTGGTCTCGCCAGAGTCTTTTTCCATGTCATATAATTGGGCTGTTGGATCGCCAGGCTTTCGTTCGACAGCTTTATAATCCTTGTCGAAGCCTTCGGAGAATCCACCGGACCCGAGACCGTTAATGTATTTCCATTTTCCAGAGCGCAGGGAGTAATGCCCACGAGCAGAAACAAGCACCAACGGAGCGCGCGCCTCGGTATTGGGTTTATCCTTACCTTCTAAAGCGGGCAAAAACGAAAAGCTGTCAGGCCCTTGTCCTTTCGGCAACTTACTTCCAACCACGTCAGCAAAGGTAGCCAGCACATCGGTAAAACAGATGGTCTGATGGGAAACCGAACTCTGCTTAACCTTTCCCGGCCAACGAACGATAAAAGGCATTCTGTGTCCGCCTTCATAGGCGTCCCCTTTCATTCCTCGCATCTTGCCCGTGGAAGCATGATCGTAACGCTCCGTATCTTTGGCATACCACACCGGACCATTGTCCGAACTGAAAATCACCAGCGTATCTTCCACCATGCCTGAATCCTCAAGAGCGGTCAGCACACGACCGATCATGTAATCGACCATGGCGGTAAAGTCGCCATACATGTTGTTGCTGATACCATCGAAAGCGGGAGATGGCAGCCAGGGGGTATGCGGCGCAGGGTAAGCTAAATAAAGGAACAACGGTTTATCGCTTTCCGATCGGGCGTGATCCCGAATAACACCAACCGCTTCATCGGTGAAACGTGGCAACACATCCTCCAGTTGAAGGTTCGGAGCAATACCACCTTCACGCCAAAAGGCACCCTGAATATTTGTCCAAACTCCACCACTGTAATTATTTTCAATTCGATCAACGGGCGGCACCAACGCCCGATCACCATCGATGTAAAAGTAAGGAGGAATATCGGTTGAAGCACGAATGCCGAAATAAGAATCGAATCCCACATCGACCGGACCACCAGGCAGGGGATTCTCATAACCATTTTCTTCAAATCCAAGATGCCACTTACCGACCATCGCGGTATGATAGCCTTCTCCCTTCAAAAGAGAAGCCAAGGTCATTCGGTCCTGCTCGATCAAGGCGTGCTTCGGCCATTTTGAGTAGTCGATACGAAACGGCAATTGTCCTGTTATCAAACCGTAGCGAGACGGATGGCAAAGGGAGCCGGCCGAATGAGCGTCTGAAAACCGCATGCCTCTAGCCGCCAATTTATCGAGATGAGGCGTCGGAATTTTGGAGTCTGGATTATAGCTCTTCAGGTCTCCATAGCCTAAATCATCGACCAGAATAATCAGGATGTTCGGGTCCCTGGCATTCACCAGGGAACCAATTAACAATAAACAAAGGGCAAGGGTTCTAAACATAAGACGTTTTTGTTCGAAGATCGAATTCCAAAGAATTCTTGAGAAGACGCTTTTTTACATCCAAAAGAAACAACACACTTCGGCAAAGACTAAATGCTAAAATTTGCATTGGCTAAGAAATCCTTTACCAAGCAACCGAAAGCAGTAATCTGGCCGTCCTATAAGCTGAAACCCTAAACAGCCCGTATTTACCCTAAGCATGCGATTTTACCCTACAAGAGTTCATAAATTTACCCTGCTGGTTTTGTTAGCGACCTCCTTCCTTTGCGCGGCAGCTTCCGACCGCTCTTATGAAGTTCAGAATGAACTGCCGGCCCACATTCAACCATCCCTGTCTCCTCCTCTCAGTCCCGAAGAGGCTTTAAAAAGCTTTCAATTGGAAGCGGGCTTTGAAATCGAATTGGTCGCAGCCGAACCTTTAGTTGAAGACCCTATTCTCATGGAGTGGGATCTGTTCGGACGGCTTTGGGTCTGTGAGATGCGTGGATTCATGTTGGATGTGAACGCCACAGGAGAGCTAGACGAAGTGGGCCGAATTGCCGTATTGGAAGACAGCAATCAGGATGGAAGTTTGGACAAGGTTACCCACTTTACCGAAGGGCTTGTCCTGCCCAGGGCCATGCGCGTTTTCCAGGAAGGCGTGCTTGTTGGCGAACACGATAAGCTCTGGTTCTACCCGGACGCTGACAACGATCTGGTTCCTGAAGACAAGGTTCTTGTCGATGCCGAGTATGCAACAACCGGCAGTGTTGAACACCGGGCAAATGGATTGCTCATCGGACTTGATAACTGGATTTATAATTCCAATTCCGAGAAACGCTATAAGCGGGTCGATGGTGAATGGATCATTGAAGCCACCGAAAAACGCGGCCAATGGGGAATCACTCAAGATGACTACGGTCGGATGTATTATAATTTTCACTGGTCGCAATTGCATGCCGATACAGCTCCTCCCAGCGCAACCCTTCAGAACCCCAACTTCACCCCAAAGCTTTCCTCTGGCCTAACCGTTACCACCGATCAGCGGGTTTTCCCCACACGAATGAATACCAGTGTGAATCGAGGGTATCGTGATGGAATTCTGGACAACGAAGGGAAACTCGTGCGGTTTGCTTCAGCATGCTCGCCCTGGGTTTACCGAGGCGGAACGTTTCCATCCACTTATAATGGGAATGTATTCGTGTGTGGTCCGGGTGCCAATATCGTTAAGCGAACCCTCATCACAGATCATGGCCTTAGGGTGAGCGCCATAAACGCCTATCCGGATAGAGAATTCCTGGCTTCCACAGACGAACGGTTTCGCCCGGTATCATTTGCGGGAGGTCCGGATGGATCACTGCATATTGTCGACATGTATCGGGGTGTCATTCAGCAGGCGGACTTTATAACGACCTATCTACGAAAGGATGTAATCGCGAGAAAACTAGAACAACCTGTCCACTATGGCCGGATTTTCCGAATTTGTTCCACCGGCAGTTCACCGACGGATCCTATAAACTTTCAAAGCCTCTCCACTTTGGAGTGGGTGAATCTACTTACTCATTCAAACGCCTGGATGCGGGACCATGCACAGCAGTGGTTAGTTTGGAAAAAACCGGATGAGGCAATTGCACCACTGAATGATTTGGCGAATGGAAAAAATGTTTTAGCAGCTATCCACGCACTTTGGACTCTGAGTGGAATGAAGCAAGACACGTTTCGAACCTGCCTGAACTTGATCCCCAAATCACACAACCAATTATCAATTACTGCCCGCACGCTTGCCACCGCTCAGGCCAACAACAAGAAACGTACCGACGACTTGGTTACAACCCTGGAAAAGCAGTTTCCGGAAAACGAAGCGTTGTCCTTCCACACGCTATTGGCGCTCAGTAAGATCAAGAAAACAGAGGAGGCCAAACTCACCAAAGACATCGTGTCACTGCACATGGAAAGCCCTTACATCCGGGAAGCCCTGATAAGTGGCTTGAACGAAAAAGAGAACGATTTCCTCAACGCTTATCTGCACGACTCCACCTGGTTGACACCTTCACCGGGTAAACAAGTTTTACTGCAAGACCTGGCCGCAACAGTGGTGCGTTCAAAAGACTCCATTGGTAAGGCCCACCTTTTTCAGTTCGCCACAGGATCTGACTGGAAAGCACAGGCGATCAAAGAAGGTTTACTCGTTGCTCTTATCGAGAGAGACACGCCTCTGACCTTCCCAAAAAATCCCGGCCTAAAGGATTCCCGCTTTCTGCCCTACCTTCAATGGCCGGGACATAATCCGGCTTCTGCTTCAGAGGCCCGGGCATTATCATCGGCAGAGAAACAGCTTTTTGTAGTGGGTCAGGCCATTTACGGAAATCTATGTGCGGCTTGCCACGGATCGGACGGAAAAGGATTGATGTCCCTGGGTCCGCCCCTGGCTCGATCCAAATGGGTCACTGGCGACCCGGAAAGACTGGCAAAGATACTGTTAAACGGCCTCGAAGGAGAGATTGAGGTAAACGGAAAAATCTACGCTCCACCTGAGATTCTACCCGCCATGCCGCCCATCGGCATGATGTCCGACACGGAAATCGCTGCCACGATCACATATATCCGCAGATCCTGGGGACACACCGCAGATCCTGTCACAAGAGGAGACATCACCCGAGTGCGCGACACGACCATGGCACAAATGGGTGCCTGGAAGGTCGAACAATTGTTGTCTGTCTCAGAATAATCATTTTAAGTGACTATATATTAACCAAACCCTAATTACACACCATGCAATCAATGAAACACCCTTTAATGTTCTTAACCCTTCTTGGCTCATTCGGGCTGACGAACCTCCAAGCAGATATACCGGTTTGGCGCGGCAACCACAATGGCACTTTTGAGGTGACCTCCGCTCCCATAGATTGGAGCAAGGAGCAGGTATGGGAGATACCCCTGGATACCAAGAGCAATGGGACTCCAATTTTGGTGGGAAACCGACTCATTTTCACCGCCGAGCCAGACAAGCTCATTTGTGCAGACAGCCAATCGGGGCAAATCTTGTGGCAGCAGTCGAACGATCTATTTACTCTCCACAACATCGATTCCGCAAAAAAAGCCCAAATCGAGACACATACCGCTATGATCGAGGAGCGCAACCTGCAGATAGGAAAATTGAAGAACGAAGTCCGCAGACTGGAGGCAAATCTTAAGAAAGATCCGGATAACAAGCAGGTCGCAGAAGCCATGGCTATCAAGGAAGGTGAAATGGAAGGCTACCAGGAGGAGATCAATGTAATGCGAAACCTCCCTTTTTATAAGGACTTCGATATGCCACCCGCACACCAGACAAATGGATACACTTCCTACAGTCCTCACTTCGATGGGAAACGTATCTACGCACAATTTGGCTTTGGCGTAGTAGCGGCCTACGACCTGGACGGAAAGCGGCTTTGGACCTCTTTCCTGGAAAATCCCGACCACAACTGGGGAGGCGCAACCATGCCGCAGATCATTGATGGAAAACTAATCATCCGCTTCGATGACTACCATGCGCTGGATCCCAGCAATGGCAAAAAGCTCTGGAGCACGGAATCGGAAGTGGTATTTGGAACTCCGGTACCTTTTACAGTTGAAGGAAAACATTTCGCATTTACTCCCCGTGGTGAAGTCATCCGCATCAGTGATGGTAAAGTACTCCAAAAAGGTTTGGTTAAAATCAACACGGACCGCGCCTGGGCTATTTTCAACACACCTGCGTTGGTGGACAATATCATCTATGCAGCCAACGGTGTTGGAAAAGAAGAAGGTCATGCCTATGCCTACCGCATACCTTCTACCGTAGCTTCGCTAAATAAAAAAGGCCTGGAGCTGGTTTGGCATACGGAGGTCTCCAAAGACCGCTATTATAGCTCGCCACTCATTCACGATGGGCTCGTCTACCTGGTCGGACAGGAAAGCGTCATCACCGCGCTGGAAGCGAAGACGGGAGATCTTGTTTACGAACAGAAGATCCAAGGCGTATCCGGAACGGCCTACCCTACGATGGTTTTGGCCGATAACAAAATCTACCAAGGCACAGAGGACGGGGACATGGTCATTTTCGAACCTGGAAGGACATTCAAAGAAATAACAAGAAACAAACTCGGACCCTATCGCTCCACACCGCTTTTCATAAACAAGGTGGCCTACTTACGCACCTATGAAAGATTGATTGCTGTCGGAAGCCTTTAAGTTTCCAGACATAAAGAAACGACAAGAAGGATCGATCTTCCGACTGGAACATTATCCAGGAAGTTCTAAAGCATTTTTATTAAAAATAGTCGCTGATTCAGGTAGGGAGGTTGGTGGTGTCGTCTCTTCGTTCCTCGAAACGCCGTAAACCGCCGATTCCAAGACGGCTCGCTCGGCGATCGAGCCCTACCAATTTCAAAAGAATTACGAGTACCAATGGTTAAAATAGGCTATAATCTTCTCGGAGGAGGCATTTTATCGACCAAGGCCGCATTTTTCTTCTTCAACTCCACAACCATGGATTCTCTCATTCTCGACAGAATTCGCTGGTGAGCGGGATCGAGGGCAAGATTGGTTAACTCCCGCGGGTCAGACTCAATGTTGTAGAGTTCTTCAATTTCGTCCTCAACGAGAGTGCGGATATATTTATAATTTCCGTGCCGAAGAAAAATCCACCAATCAACATTCTGGTTGGGCAACCCTTTGTCAGTGTCCACAATAGTAACTCCACCCGCTGTATCAGGACCAAAACTCCGGCTAAAATTTTCCTGAAGAATCGGTCGGTCCCAATCCATCTTGGGATTCTCTAACAATGGACGAAGATTGTCACCATGCATCTCCCAGGGAAGATCGATTCCGGCATAGCTAAAGAAAGTCGGAATCAAATCGATTACGTTGACTGGCGCATCAATCGCACTACCGGAAGACATGCCATCGGGAAGACGAATAATGTAAGGAACGCGGATATTGTCGTCGTAAGGCGCTACTTTGATTTCCATGCCGTGGTGTCCCATCGCAATACCTTGATCAGAGGTAAAAACCACAATCGTGTTATCAAGCTGCCCGGTTTCTTCCAACGATTTCATCAAATCCCTCACTCCTTCATCCAAGGACAATACCCCGCTGTGGTATTTTTTAACCAGCCCCGGGAGCGGTAATTTTAAGCGTTCATCGACAGGTGTTCCATCGGGGCCAGGATAGAACATGGCGTAATCTTGCATGTAACGCGGCTTGGTCGGGCGCGGCGGATAAATATCCTCCGGAACGGGAATCGGACCTGCATCAGCCAGAACACCCTCGTGTCGATCCGCTGGGGTAAAAGGCGCATGCACCGCATCGTAGCATAACCAGAGCATCCAGGGTTTCTCATGGTCGCGTTTAATGAATTCGGTCGCGTACTTCGTATAGTTGTCGGTTGAGTGTCCTCCCACCGGAGTAAAGTCACCTCCATCAAAACGGAGCTTTTGATCGCGATAATAATTGCCAGACTTTTCACCGCCTAAACGTTCCCAAACAATAGAGTGGTCCCACACTTCGCCATGTCGGTAGTCCGAAGCCAAATGCCATTTTCCAATTATGCCGGTGGTGTACCCATTTTCCCGAAACACCTGAGGCCACATACGGAAGGTTTCCTTATTCTGACGAATGACGGGGTAATCCGAAAAATCCAGTCCCTCAATGCCATGAAGGTGGCGACCGGTTAAGGTCATGGCTCGACTGGGTGCGCACCACGGACCGGCGAAAGCATGCTTGAAGCGTATCCCTTCATTTGCCAGCCGATCAATATGGGGAGTCTTTGCCCAAGGCTGGGCATCCTCATAGGCAGATACGGTCCGGTGCGATTGGTCGTCCGTAAATATAAAGAGTATGTTCGGTTGCTTACTTGCAGCCGAAACAATGGGAAGAAATAAGAGCCAAACCAGTATTAATAGAACGTGTTTCATAGGTTAAAGTTCGAGTACTATTCCAGAGCGAGACTTTCGATTCAATGATAGAGATTTCAAGTTTCGTTTCCAGCAATCTGGGTAAAAATACTAAATACTTCGTTTTGACTTCACGATGGAAGGGCAGCAGCTTTGGGTCTAACTTTCCAGCCAATCATCTTGTTCAATAAAGCTTATCTTATGAAGATTTCCCAACTAGCCCTTTTCACGCTCACCTGGTGCTTACTAGGCGCAATTCACACTCATGCCGAGCTGATCTTTAACGACACCTTTGACCGGAAAGATGGATCGAAGACTTCAGACGACATCGGCAACGGTTGGAGTACCAACAGCGCTTGGCGAGCCGATGGAGAAAAACAGGCCTTTCTGGAAAATGGCGTATTGTCCATTCGAAGACTGGAAAATGCCAACCATGCTGTTTCAGTTAAACACGACTTTCCTCTCGGCGATTGCTCCGTGTCTATGAAGTTTAAAATAGGTCAAGGCGATCAATTAGGCGTGAATTTTAATGACCCCGAATTGAAGACCTCCCACGCTGGTCACGTTTGCAGTGTTCGTGTAACCACATCAAAATTGTCGATCGCTGATCAGATGAATGGATCCATGAACCTGGTACTGCGCGAACGTAAACAAGCAGGTGACACGAGCACGGACCTCAAAGAGGCGATTGCGAAAACCGAGAAGAGCTCAGACATCAGTCTGAAGCCCGATAGCTGGCACGAACTCAATTTCGACATTCGGGGAGACCTTACCAAGATCTACATTAACGATAAGCTTCTCTTAGAATTTCGATCCTCAGGATTCGCCCACCCCACAAAAGCCAACATTGCGTTAAGTGTCCCCAAGAACGTAGTCGTTGACGATTTTAAGGTTTGGAATAAAGCCGGAAGAAAATAAAAGGATACGCTACAAAAGCGGTGTAGTTTCGAAAAACGTCAGATCCTATATTTGCGCTAATATTTGGTAGGGCGGCTTGGCCCTAAACCGCCGATTTTAAAACGGCTCGCTCGGCGATCGAGCCCTACCTAAATTTATCATTCCATCTTTTTGACACTTTTAAAACCTAGAGCTTTCCCAGTATTTCAAGTGCTTCAGAATCCCCCGTCTCATCGGAGTAAGTTCGCAGCAATTTACGATGGGAGTTCAAGACGGTTTTATAGCTGGGGTCTCTGGCCAGGTTTCGCATTTCGAGCGGATCATTTTCCATGTCCACGAGCGATTCACGGTGATTCCCGATATCATAGACCGAGTATTTAAATTGTTCCGTTCGAACCATACGGCCGCGACACAGGGGGATTTCTGTTTGGCCAGGAGGGATGGCACCTTGAACCATGTGATTGGAAATAACAATGTAGTCACGCCAGCTATCCAAGCTTGGGTCTTCCAATACAGGCTTTACCGACAAACCCATGAAATAAGAAGGAATGTTTAATCCAGCAAAATCCAGCATCGTTGGGAAGGTATCGATTCCCACATTCACCAGTTTATTGGTGGTCCCGGACGAAACTGTTCCGGGCATAGAGACGATAAATGGAATGCGAGCCGCTTCATCGTAAAAGACCGTTTTCTGGGCGAACTGGTGAGCACCCGTGCAGTCACCGTGATCGGCTGTAAAAATGACCAGCGTGTTTTCTGCCAGTCCAGCTTTGTTCAATGCGGACAGCACTTTACCAATCTCCCGATCCGACCGTTCAATTAACTGATAATAACCCCAGCGCATCTGCCGCCATTTTTCGGGGGTAAAATCTTTTATCGGAGTCATTTCCGTAACTTCATAACTGCTACGCATCATTGCCATGCTATCGGTTTCATCTACGGGTGGCGCCAGATTGACCGGAGCAGGCGGGCAATCCGCAGGGTTGGGGAATTCACCAATAGGTCCACCGGGAATCTTCTGCCCACGCACCATTTCGCAGATGTCATGGGGACCGGTAAAGGAAGCCACTAAAAAAAACGGTTTATCCCGTTTCTGGTTCAGGAAATTGGTGACCGGTTCCGGTAGAAGGTGATCGGCGCCATTGTTTTTCAGGACGCCCATTTGATCAAAGCCATGACGCTCTTTGTCGTCGGTGTTAACATTGATATGCCACTTCCCAAAATACCCCGTATCATAATCGGCATCCTTAAAATGCCTGCCCATCATCTCCATGTGCCCGGGCAACGGATCCTTCATATTCGATTGCAGGCCCGTTTGAAACGGGAAATAACCCGTAAAAATCGAATTGCGTGCCGGAATGCATAACGGATTTGGCACATAGGCTCGATCAAAGCGAACTCCACTTTCGGCCAGCGCATCCAAATGCGGCGTTTTAACATATTCATTTCCCATCACACCGCTCATCGCATCGGCAAAATGCTGATCGGTCATGATGAACAGAATGTTGGGACGATCAGCCGCTGAAGCCAAAACGGCGAACAGGACCAGGAAATTAATGAACAGGGTTTTCATAAGAAGTTTAAACTGCGGTTACAACAGCCTGATCAAGCCACTTTTCCAATCTCAAAAATGGCCTGACAAACGAACATCACGATACCCATGGCAAGGATGTAAGTCGCCGTTCTTTATTACTACCAAACCAACACCATTCAATCTAAATATCCATGTGCAATTTCCCTTAACAGCATACCACCATGCTAATAGGAAAACCTTGCAGGATTTTTCGGTGGCCCGTAGTGTTTATTGAAAATGCACCCAAAAGACTATCTAGCTCCCCTGCTTGTCATTCTTGGTTTAACCACCACTCATCCAAGCGTCGCCCAGTCTGATAAAGCAGACCTGACCGCTCCTTCACCTTGGGCCGACTGGGTGGAACCCGACTTCCCGTTTTTCTCATCTGTTCTTGAAGTCTCTCAATCGGGTAACGCTTTCCCTACCGTCAATCGTACCCCTCGCGGATTGATCCTGAATCTTGGCAACGATCACTGGGCTTGTTTTGATACGGACCTATTGCGCATTGCCGCCATCTGGCGAGGCAAAGGCGTAAGTGCTGAAGCACTCGCCCCAAAGTCGTATCACCCGTCCGGCACAAAAACACCCGGTGGTCAAATTCCGTTACCCAAGCCCGATGGCAATGTATGGATTGCAAATGGTATTTACCCCGGTTGGCAAATCGGAGAGCAGCTTCACCTTGAAGACCCGCGCGCTCCAGCGCCCAGTTCTGAAGAGGTTGGACGTGGTCCCTTGACCGAAGAAAAGGGGCGATTCAAAACGCTTCGGCTAACCGAGAAGGGAGTCGTTCTGGAATACACCGCAGGTGAAGCCACCGTTCAGGAATCGATACAGCTCATTGAAAACAACCACACATCGGCCGTCGTGAGGAACTTTGAAGTAAGCGCGTCGAGTCAACCATTGCTGCTGACCCTGGGTTACAAAACAAAGAGCGGAATTTCAGTGGGCATTTCAAACCACCAAGCTGCTCCAACCCTCAAAGAAAAGGCAGGGTTATGGTTGGTCCATGTTCCCTCACACAGTAACCCCATTCGCTTTTGTGTTTCGTTTACAGAAAACGGGACAGAACCCATCATCGCACCGCTTGTTATTTCAAAGGGAAAACCCAAAACACGATGGCCCCAGGAAGTAGCTACATCAGCAGAACTCTCTGCTGAGGATGAAGCATACGTGGTGGATAACATTCTTCTTCCGCTAAACAATCCCTGGAGAAGGAACGTCCGATTCGCGGATATCCAATTCCTGGCAGATGGCACTGGAGTGGTAGCTACCCTTGATGGCGACGTTTGGTTGGTTAACGGCCTAAGTGATTCGTTAACGAATGTTCGCTGGCAACGATTCACATCAGGGTTACATGAACCCATGACGGTTGCCATTCTTGACGAGCAGATTTTTGTTTTCGATCGCAACGGCATCTGGCGGCTTCTCGATACCGATGGAAATGGTGAGGCAGACGTGCACGAATTGTTTTCAAATGCATTTGGCCAAACTGCCGATATGCGGGAATTCCCGAGCACCATCCGACTCGCACCTGAAGGTGAGTTCATTATTGCAAAAGGAGGTCAGCAAAAAACCACCCTTGGAATTCACAATGGAAGTGTGCTCCGCGTCTCGGCCGATGGTCGCCGTTCTACTGTGCTGGGATATGGATTCCGCCAACCAAGCATCGGAGTAAATATCCGCACCGGTTTGGTCACATCAAGTGACCAGGAAGGACAATATATTCCAAGCACGCCACTGCACATCGTTAAGGATGCCCAATTCTATGGATTTCTTTCGGAGGGTTTACATGAAGAGGAAAAATACCCTGCGCCCATTGCTGAACCCATAACATGGATTCCGCACGCCGTGAATGCCTCGGCCATATCTCAAGTCTGGCTTTTTGATGCAAAGATGGGGGCGTTAAACGACGCCCTGGTCCACATAGGCTTCAATCGACCAGAGTTATTTAAAATACTCCTGAACAACCGCGGGAAAAAAAACCAAGCAGCGGTAGTCAGTATCACAACAGGTTTTCAATTTCCTTCAATGAACGGCTCCGTCAATCCGATCGACGGACAACTGTATGTTGCAGGCTTTCAGGTCAACGGTTGGGGTAATGCACTCAGCGAGCTGGCCGGCCTGGGACGAGTACGGTACACGGGTAAGCAAGTCACGTTGCCCGAGGAAGTGGCAGCGATGGATAAAGGCGTTTTGTTACGTTTCAATGTAGAACTGGATTCGAAAAAAGCAGTCGACCCCGAAAGCTACTCTTTGGCCAGTTGGCATTATATCCGCACTCACAATTATGGATCTGCACAGTATAATGAAAAAGGAGAACACGGCATCGATTGGCTCACACCTAGCAGCGCCTATCTTTCGCGTGACAGGAAGAGTGTTTTTATTGGCATTCCACATATGAAACCAGTCATGCAATTACGCATCGGCTGGTCACTCGAAACCAGGCAAGGCAAGGCATTTGAAAATAACGCTTACACAACACCGTACTCATTGCCCGGATTCGATCCAGCAAGCGAAGGGTTTGACAATATACAGATCGACCTGACCCCGCGTGTCGCAGCAGTCAGAGAAAGCGGTCCGGTAACGATCGAGGAAGGTCGTCGACTTCATCAAATGATGGGGTGTGCAGCCTGCCATTCTGCAACGGGTCCTGACATGGCAAAAGTGGGTCCGACCTGGAACGGACTTTTTGGCTCTGAACGCGCAGTTGTTATTAGTAAAAAGAGAACCACGGCGATAGCCGACGAAGCCTACATCCGGGAATCTCTTTTGGATCCTGCCGCCAAGATAGTGAAAGGATTTGAAAAAAGCGAATACGGCATGCCGAGTTACGCCGGTGTTCTAACCGACTCACAAATCGAATCGCTCATCCTCTTTATCAAATCCATTCGAGACCTGGATTCAGCTCCTCAATCAGGAACAACCGGACCTGGTTAACCATTCTTAAATAGCTGAGTAATCAACCATTACTAAAACAGCTAGTACCCTGTACCATCTATAAATTCGGATAAAGGCGAGTCAGTTTGATTCGGGCTTTTTCGTTGGTGAACTGCCAATTGATCGGTGCAGCGCGGTT